>JBLNCU010000074.1:0-6305 GCA_050260935.1 Bacillota bacterium | reverse complement strand
ATTTTGACCACACGCGATGATCCGGCTTATCCGCTACAGAGAGCGGGACACGGCGACATAGTTCAAACTCAAAATGGTGAATGGTATATGGCGCATCTTTGCGGCCGGCCGTTAACCGATAAAGGCCGTTGTATTCTTGGGCGAGAAACTTGTATACAAAAAATGGCCTGGACCGACGATCTCTGGCTGCGTTTAGCCAATGGCGGCCGGAAACCCCAACTTCAAGTGAGCACTCCCGGTTTACCGGAGCATCCTTGGGATCCGGAGCCGATGCGGGATGATTTCGATTCACCTCAATTAAACATTAATTTTCAGACATTGCGCCTCCCCTTAGGGGAAGACTCGTTATCTCTCACAGAACGAAAAGGCTATCTCAGGTTAAAAGGCCGGGAATCGTTAGGTTCAAAATATGTTCAAAGCTTGGTAGCACGAAGACAAGGGGCCTTTTGTTACACCGCCTCCACCTGCGTCGAGTTCGAACCGGAGACCTTTCAGCAGATGGCCGGGTTAATTTGTTTATACGACACTCAAAACTTTTACTATCTTTATATCACACGCGATGAAACTCTCGGAAAATGCTTAGGAATTTTTAGTTGCCAAAATAATACCTTTGAACAACCGTTGGACCGGGAAGTTCCGATTGAAGGTTGGCAACGATGTTACCTTAGGGTCGATGTAGATAATGACCGGCTCCAATTCTCATATTCTCCGGAAGGAGTTAGTTGGATAACCATCGGGCCGGTTTTGGACACCAGCACCCTCTCGGATGAGTTTTGTCAAGAAGGACAATATACCGGGGCTTTTGTCGGTTTATGCTGCCAGGACCTTAGCGGACGGCGGAAACCGGCTGATTTTGACTATTTCGAGTATCGGGAACGGGAATCCGGATGATCTAAAAAGGAAGCCTAATCAAGGCTTCCTTTTTTATTAACAGTGCCAATAATAGGGATAAAAATAATGTTATTGACCAGTATCCCCGGGAGATCAGAAGATTCATATACACACTCGCTTCTCATGCCTCACGCCTCTTGCCTCTTAGAATCTTAACTCCCAACCCATCAGGATTTTTTAACCTTCATACATTTCCTTAAAGTACTTGAAGGCCTGGCCGACGGTTTCACGGATCAGATCCTCGGCTTTGCCGGTCTCCCTTTGGCTCAACAAACCTATTAGTTTTTGCCCATCTAATTCTCGCGCGGCTTTGGCGCAAGCTTCCCAGCTGAGGACGGATCGGATAATCCGGTCAATGCCTTGTTCGACATTATCATAGGGCCGTACTTGCATGTCATGGCCTTTCCAGCGGTTGAAGCCGGCCTCGGCGATAAGTCCGGCGATGGCGATATTCATCCCATTGATTCGGGTCCCGTGGTCGATGTCGTATTTACCGGGGCCGCCCAGGATAATTCCGTCATTATAGCCCTGGCTATTGAGATGCATATGGACCATGGCGTCATTGTCGAGTTCTTCAACAGTATCGTAAACATGGTCCAAGCCAATCATCTCGGAATGGCCGAACTCTTTATTGACGCCTTTCTTTTTCCGGGAGATGCCGAACTCCTCTTCGAGCCTTCTAAAAAGTAACAGCGCAGAGGCAACCGTAGGCAGCAGCATCGCCGGATGGCCTTCATTGGGCTTAGGCTCGACGCCGATATAGAGGGAGCCCCCTAAACCGGCTTCATACTTACATAGTTTGGCGATGCTTTCTTTTAAGTTTTGATACATGGGCCGAACGGCGATACTGGCCAAGTCATATCCGTAAGAGCCGTTCCAGAGGACTAAAGAAGGGGCTTTGGACAGGTCGGGGTGCCAGGCTTTTCTGAGCGGGCCATAAGCAAGGTCAACCGTTCTTTGGCCTAACGCTTCGGCATCCTCGCGTTCTTTAGGATCCAAAGATGCTATTCCGCCATAGCCAAAATGGCTGTGAGCCCCAGGGGTGATCATCGCTAAGTACATTTGGGCGTCGACTAGGGCATCGGCAATCGCCGGCGCGGTTTTCTCATCAACCTCGGTGTCGTAATGCAGCTCGAATCCTAGTTGGACGTGACCGGGCAAGCGGGGAGCGATCTTTTGCTTGATCAATTGAATAATTCCTACGGCATCCAGATTTACCGCATTCCATTGAGGCCTAATATTGGCGGGAACAAAGCCTCCCTTGCCCGGGTTAAAGGTCCAACGGCAGATCGCATGTAGAGATTTTTCCATTCTACAACCTCCTTAATTTTTTTTAGGAAATTATATAATGTTGCAATACTTTTTTTGGCCAAGGCCGGATTATTGCAACATATTATCCATGAACCAATAAAATTTAGCCGAATACCTAATGTGCTCTTATCCAGTCATGCTTTAGGGATGGAAAGGCTAATCAAATTTTATTTTAATTGATTATCTAAAATTTCCCGCCACTTTTGATATGCTTCACGGTAGGCTTCGGACAAAGCCTCACTGGGATCGATATTTTTAACCAGATCTAGGCCGTTAAATGCTTGTTGATAATTTTGATAAATACCGGCGCCAATCCCAGCCCCTCGGGCAGCTCCTTGGGAACCATCGGTATTGTAAAGTTCGACCCGGGCGCCGCTAATCGTAGCAAAAGCTTCACTAAAGACCGGACTCAAAAACATATTGGCGAAACCGGCTTTAATGGACGAAATGTTGATCCCCATTTGCCTCATGATCTCCATCCCGTAGTTTAGCGAGTAAACGATCCCTTCTTGAGCAGCGCGGGCCAGATGTGGCCGGCTATGAATATTAAAGTCTAAGCCGTGGATTACTGCTCCTGTTTTTATATTCCCCAAGGTCCGTTCAGCCCCGTTGCCATAAGGTAAGATGCTTAACCCGCCGGCCCCGACGGGAACCCGGGCTGACATTTGATCCATCTCCCGGTAGCTTATATTAGCCATCATGTTATTCTTTAGCCAACGATACAAAATCGCGGTGCCGTTGATGCAAAGGAGGGTTCCGTAACGCGGTTTGGTTGGAGTATGGTTTACATGCACGAAGGTATTAACTCGTGATTGCGGATCATAGTTTGGTTGATCGCCAACGCCGTAAACAACGCCGCTGGTACCAGCGGTGGCGGCAATTTCACCAGGCTCCAAGACTTTCAGTGATAGGGCGTTATTAGGCTGGTCCCCGGCACGGTATGAAACTACCGTCCCTTTATTCAGCCCTAACTCCGTAGCCGCTTCGGATGATACCTCCCCTTGGACAGAGAAAACCGGTACCACCTCAGGCAGCAGTTCGGGTGAGATCCGATAATAGTCGAGGACTAAGTCTGCCGGCTTTTGGCTGGGATAATCCCACAAAATCCCTTCCGACAAACCCGAAGGTGTTGTTTTAATTTCCCCGGTCAACCGCATGGCGATATATTCTCCGGGCAACATGGCTTTATAGATCCGGCTATATACTTCAGGTTCGTTTTCTTGGACCCATTTTAACTTTGATGCGGTAAAGTTTCCGGGAGAATTGAGTAAAGAATGAAGGCATTTTTCCTTACCTAAAGAAGCAAAGGCTCTTTCACCTATTTCTACGGCGCGGCTATCGCACCAAATAATCGAAGGGCGTAATAAACGCTGATTCCGATCCACGATGACCAAACCATGCATTTGATAGGAAATCCCTATCGCCTTGACTTCTTTAAGATCGACATTTCCTTGGCTTTGAAGCATTGCTGTGGCCAGCTTGACCTGTTTCCACCATTCTTCCGGATCTTGTTCGGCCCATCCGGGTTGCGGAGCGGAAATTTCCATTTCCTCAGCCGGAGATACCGCCGCAGCCAATGTTTTTCCGGAATCAATTTCTACTAATGAAGCTTTAACTGATGAACTCCCAATGTCGTAACCAAGTAATAAGCTCATTACCTCAACTCCTTTCCGAAATGTTTGATTTATTGATCTGAGTGTCCAATAAATAGTCGATCATTAGGCCGCCGACTCCTAAAGCGGTAGCTTTATTCTTTAAGCGGGAGAATTTAATCTCCACATCACGATAGGAGTACTCAAAACAGTGTTCTTTTACTTCTCTTAAGAGCCGGTATTGAATAGAGCTTTCTGCCTCGGTAATCTTCCCCCCGATAATAATCATTTCCGGGTTTAACCCGTTAATCAGGTTGGCAATGCCTAGGCCTAAGTAGTCGGTAGTTTCATTGATTACTCTGGTAGCAATGGGATCATTTTGAAAGTAAGCGGTTAATAAATCCTCATAGGCCTCCAAAGTCGTTTTCGAATAATGGTGATAAAGATTCAAGGCGGCGCTATTGGATGCGTATACTTCCCAGCACCCTTTTTTGCCGCAGCGGCAAGGCAAGCCATTAGGTATAATGGTCATGTGGCCGAATTCGCCGGCCAAAAAATTGTGGCCACTATATAAATCATTGTTAAAAATTAAACCGGTGCCGATACCTAAACCTACTGAAATATAAATCACGTTAGCTCTTCCCTGAGCCGCCCCGAAGTTCGATTCGCCGATGGCTGCCGCATTGGCTTCGTTTTCGACAATAACCGGTATATCTACCGGTATTAACGAAGCCAGGTTGACATTTTTCCAACCTAAATTGGGAGCAAATTCAATAATTCCGGTTTGATGATTGACTATGCCCGGAACGCCGACTCCAATCCCGGCTATTTTCGAGATCGGAGTCCTGGTCGAATCAGAGATCCGGAGGATAGTTTGGTATAAAATCGATGCCGCTTGCCATTCGTCGGTTCCGGCGTATTTAACCTCTTCTGTTCTGAGGATTTGCCCCTGAAGATTGATTAAAAGAATTATGAAACGGTCAACTTGCAAATCTACTCCGATTACATATAAAGAATCTGAGTTAAGATGATATAGTTCCGATTTTCGCCCGCCGGTTGATTCGGCATTTCCGGAAGGAATAATTCGGCTTTCGTTGATTAGCTCTGTTATGAAGGTAGCGACGGTTGTGATACTGACATTTAATTGTTGAGCGATCTCCTTTTTAGTAAGCGATCCGTTTTTACGGATTAACTCCATAATCTGCCGTTTGTTATTGGAACGCATGATCCGATGGTTAATAGCTTTTTTCATTCAATTCTCCGGTTGAAAAAATAGTTATCAAACTTTTAAAAAAACTTTTCAAAAGTATTTTATAGTTAATTCGCCACAAAAGACCAAGATCCTTTTTTCTGAAAGAAAAATTAAAAACCCGGGGTCAATGCTCCGGGTTTTAAAGAAATAAATGAAGCCGTTAGTGTAAATGCATGGTCCAGTTGGCGCCGTTATTGTTGTCCCAGTTAGCCGCGCTGTCTTTAAAGCAAAAGTTTAGTTCATGGTTCCCCTGGGCCCTGACCTCAGTGGTAAATCGGTCGCCAACTTTTTCCATCTTGACGGTTTGCGCGGGAGAATTCCAGCTGTCAAAGGAATAGTGTAAATAGACGGAATCAGCGCCGGAATCCTTTAATAAGCCGTGATAGCTGATTTGAACGCTATCCCCGGGGCTTGCCGGGGCTGGGTTCCATGAGATGCGATGGTCTTCAAAGCTACCAATCTCAAAGTTATTCCGCTTGTTTTGATTCAAAAAATTCCTCATGAAATTATTCAAAACCAACCCTCCTTTAATCAATTTACAGTGCTATTTTTTCCGGAATGAATGAAATTTACGCCCGGAAACAGATGCCACTTAACAAGGAGGGATGCTTAGTTTCCTAGAAAGAGCTTTACAGACAGTATAGCCCAGTAGAGCAAAGGGCTACTCGAGAAAATCGATTATCCCCCGAAATATCCCTTGGGCCGCATTATTTTTAAACTCGTCCGAACTGAGTGTCAGCTCCTCTTGAGGATTGGATAGAAAACCTAATTCCAATAAGACTCCAGGCATCTGGGTTTCACGAATTACCGCGAAATTATTAGTTTTGACCGTCAATTTTTTTAACCCCGTCTCCCGGACCATCGCGTCTAAAATATTAGTTGCCAGTGGCCGGGCGTGGGAATGATTGGGATAATAAAAGACTTCGATGCCTTCCGTTTGAATCTTGGGATGGCTATTGGTATGAACGCTGATAAAAAAATCGGCCATTAAAAAATTGGCTAAAAAAGCCCTCTCATAAAGGCTGATAAAAGTATCGTCAAGCCTAGTTAAAACCACCTTAGCCCCTGCTTCTTCCAGGAGATCTTTTAAGCGTAAGGATACTTCCAAATTCAATTCTTTTTCAAGGGTTCCTTTCTTTCCAGAAGCGCCGTTGTCCTGCCCTCCATGGCCGGGATCGATGATGAAGGTCTTATTAACCACTGGAGAATCTTTCAGCACTACTCGCATTTGACGTTTGTTTGCCGAAAGTTCGCTCTCA
>JBLNCU010000073.1:0-6926 GCA_050260935.1 Bacillota bacterium | reverse complement strand
ACATATTATAAAGTATAGCCAGTTGGCTGTCAACCAATTTTTAGGAGAATTAAGCTCCGGCGGCGGTTTGCCGCAAAATTTTAATTTCCCTTAGCAAAAACCGGCCGGTAACCACGGAAGCCAAAAAATCCGAGACCGGAGCGGCGATCCAGGCGCCGTTAAGCCTAAAAAAGCAGGGCAGAATAAGCAGGGCCGGCAACAAAAAGATGATCTGCCTTGTTAAGGTTAGAAAAATAGCAATTTTAGTTTGGCCTACCGCTTGAAAATAATTGGAGCCCGCTATCTGAAAACCGATAATCGGCAGCATCAACAGGAAAATTCGCAGCCCCAGGGGGCCGATCTTTAACAGTTCCAGGCTTTGCTCGCTAAAAACAGCAATAATCTGAGAAGGGAAAAGCTGCACAAAAATGAATCCGGCAAATGAAACTATAGTGGAAGCGATAATGGAAAGTTTCAAAGCCTCTTTCACCCGTTCTTGATTTTGCGCCCCGTAGTTATAGCCGATGATCGGCTGCGCTCCTTGGCTGATTCCGATCACCGGCATTAAGATCAGCATTCCGACGCTGTTAATGATGCCGATGGCGGCAATGGCCATATCACCGCCGTATGTTTTGACGCTCTGGTTAAAAACGACCGTAATTACACTGGCAACCAACTGCAGCAAGAAGGAGGCCATCCCCAAATCCACAATTTCCCTGGCGATCCCGGCATTAAGTTTTAAATGATCTCGTTTCATTTTGAGCAGGCTCTTTTTTCGCAAAAAATAAGCTATAACCCAAACAGAGGTAACCGTTTGGGAAACAATGGTGGCCAAAGCCGAACCGCGGATTCCCAGATGCAGTCCGAAAATAAAGAGCGGATTAAAGACGGCATTTAGACCAGCCCCGATTAGCATTGTCAACATTGCGGTTTTGGGGTTGCCTTCGGCGCGGATGATGTTATTGAGGGACAACCCCACTAAGGGCAGGATGGCGCCGGCGAGAATAATGGAGGTGAACTGTTTAGCCAGTGGCATGACCTCATTGCTGGCCCCGAAGATTCGAAGCAACGGCTCTTCAAAAATCAGCCCCGATATTGTTATAAAGATCGAAACTCCTATGGCCATTGCCAGGGCATTACCTAACACCGCTTCAGCCAGGTCTTTTCGCTGTTGTCCAAGTTTAATGGAGACGCTCACGGCCGCCCCGGCTCCGATCAGTATTCCAAAAGCCATGATCAGAATAGTGATGGGAAAAGCTACAGTAGTCGCTGATATCCCCAGGAGTCCCACCCCATGCCCCACAAAGATCCGGTCCACAATGTTGTACAAAGCGTTGACCAGCATGCCGATAATTGCCGGGAATGAAAATTTCCCCAGTAGTTTTCCAATGCTTTCTTCCCCAAGTTGTTTTGAATGGTCCATCTGTTCCGCTCCTACCTGGAAATGGCCGAAATTCGGCGCTGTTATTTTAACATACCGGCATTGATTTGAAAAGGGAAATTATTATTTTCGGGGGTTATTCTGAACCCATCTCCATAAGGAATTTAACTTAACCGGTGTGGTTTAAAGCTTGATAGTTCTAAAAATGGGGATTTGAACTATGATCATAATAAAAATACGGAATAGTAAGAGGAAGCCGGCTATGCCTTATGCTAAAAGCCAGATGGAAACTGAAATTAAACGGGTTATTACCCGGGTAAAAGAAGCTGTATATACCATCATCGGTCAATTGGCGATCACTGCCTGGGTTACTCCGGAGCCGGTTCCTTTTCAAGCCCGGATGTCCGGGTTGAAAAAAAGCCTTCAGATCGGCTCCGAGTGGGGAAAACTTTGGGATTGCGCCTGGTTTTGTTTTCAAGGAGTGATCCCGGTGACTGCCGCTGGAGCAAAAGTGGTTTTAATAATCGATCTCGGCGGAGAGGCCTGTGTGGTCGATGAAGACGGTTGTCCGGTACAGGGGTTGACCAACGCCAACTCCGAATTTGACCGGGCGCTCGGAGAACCGGGGAAAAGGGTGGTTTTTTTCACTGAGAGGGCTAAAGGAGGGGAGAAGATTAGCTTGTGGGCCGATGCCGGCACTAACGATTTGTTTGGCAATTACCGGGATCATGGAAGGGTTCAAGCTTCTTATATAGCCGTTTTAAATGATCAGGCGCATAGTTTCTATTATGACCTGGAGTTTTTATGGGATTTAATGCAAAGCCTGCCCGAAGATCATGCCAGGCGCGAACGGCTTTTATTTACTCTCTATGATGCCGCAGTCAGCTTGAAAGATTTAACCGTGAAGGCGATAAATGAAGCCCATGAAATAATTAATCCGGAGTTGCTTAAACAAAATGGCGATTCTTCCTTGGTTGTCAGCGCATTGGGTAATTCCCATATCGATCTAGCTTGGCTTTGGCCTTTCCGGGAGACGGTCCGGAAAGGAGCCCGGACTTTTTCCACCGCTTTGATGATGATGGAAAGGTATCCTGAGTATATCTTCGGCGCCAGCCAGCCGCAGCTTTACCAGTGGATGAAGACTTACTACCCTTGCCTGTATCAAAAGATAAAGACCCGCGTCCTTGAAGGACGTTGGGAAGCCCTCGGAGCCATGTGGGTTGAAGCGGACACCAATATACCGGGCGGAGAGTCCCTGGTCCGGCAGATACTTTATGGAAAACGTTTTTTTCAAAAAGAATTCAACCAGGAAACCAGGATGGCCTGGTTACCCGATAGCTTTGGGTTTAATGGCGCGCTGCCGCAATTATTTAAAAAATCAGGACTTGACTTTTTTTGCACTACCAAGCTTACCTGGAATCAGTTTAACCAATTGCCTCATCATACTTTTGTCTGGAAAGGGATCGACGGGAGCGGCGTTTTGGCCCATATCCCGCCGGAGGGCACTTACAACAGTTCGGCGGCGCCCCGGGCAGTCATGAAAGCGGAGAAAAATTACCGCGACAAAGGGGTTTCCGCCAATTGTTTAATGCTTTATGGAATCGGCGATGGAGGCGGGGGCCCCGGCGAAGAGCACCTGGAGATGTTGAAACGGGAAAGGAACGCCGCCGGTCTGCCGCCGGTCGTTCAAGAAACCGCAGCCCGCTTCTTCCGCCGGCTCGGCCAAAATGTTTCCCGCTATCGTTTTTGGCAGGGGGAGTTATATCTTGAAAGACACCAAGGCACCTACACCTCCCAGGCCCGGAATAAAAGATATAACCGGCAAATGGAGTTAGCCTTGCATGATCTGGAGTTTTTGGCCGCGATGGCGATGGCCGTCGCCGGAGAGCCTTATCCGGCGGCGGAAATTGAAGACATTTGGAAAGAAGTATTGCTTTATCAGTTCCATGATATTTTACCCGGTTCGGCAATAACCCGGGTTTACCAGGAAACAAGCGTCAGGTATGCACTTATTTATCAACAAGCGCTGCGCTTGAGAGATAGGCTGTTACAATCCTTAGCGGAGGCAATCGATACCACTGAAATCAGCAGCCCGGTTCTGGTTTGGAACTCAACCTCCTGGGAACGGCAAGAATGGATAAACGTCAATCTTCAGTGGCACCGGGTTCACGTACCCGCAATGGGTTATCGGGTCATTGATTGCGCTCAACCTTCAAGTTTACCGGCAACTATCAGATCCGGTCCCCGGGAATTGGAGAACGGTTTATTACTGGTTGTTTTGGCGGGCGATGGTTCAGTAAGCCGGATTTACGATAAAGAAAATGATTTTGAAGTTTTGGAGCCCGGGGAAGCCGGGAACCGGCTGGCTGTTTACGAGGATGACGGGGATGCCTGGGATATTCCGCCGGGATACGCCGACCGGATTCCGGACTTTTTCCGTTTAAAAGAAGCAATCTACGGTACTGATGGTCCCAGGGCTTTTATCAAACAGACTTACGTTTTTCAAAATTCATATCTGGAACAGGAATTGATTTTAACGGACGGCAGCCGCCGGATCGATTTTTCCACCCGGGTTGACTGGCGGGAAAGAAATAAGATGCTCCGGACTTCTTTCCGGTTAAACGTCAAAAATGACGAAGCTACTTGTGAGATCCAGTTCGGCAATATCCGGCGGCCAACCCACCGGAATACCACTTGGGATATGGCCAAGTATGAAATACCGGCTCAAAAATGGGTAGATCTTTCCGGACCAGGATATGGCGCGGCCTTGCTTAATGATTGTAAATACGGTTATAAGGCATACCAGAACACATTGGACTTAAACCTGTTAAGGAGCACCACATACCCGGACCCCGAAGCCGATCAAGGGACGCATGAATTCACTTACTCTCTCTATCCGCACCATGGCAATGAAGTGGCGGGCGGGGTAGTACGGGCCGGGTACGAATTAAACATCCCGTTAACTGTTTTTCCGATTCCGCCACATCAAGGTGGCAGACCGTCAATTCATTCCTTTTTCAGAGTAAATCCAGCCAACATTATTATTGAGACCGTAAAAAAGGCCGAAGACGGCGGCGAGATCATTGTCCGGCTTTACGAATCAACCGGTCAATCCGTCAAAGCCCGGTTAAACATAGGTTTTCCATGCTCCTCCCTTAGATTGGTCGATCTGATGGAGTCGGAATGTCAGCAACCAAGTTTGGGATCGGAAGGGGAACTTTTCTTTAAACCCTTCGAGATTCACACCCTGAAAATAAGCATCTGAATATCAGCATATTGTCAACTATTAACATCAGTGTTAAAAAAGATTGCAGAAAGGGATGGGGCGTTTTGGCTATCGGGAAAAAATTTTTATTGAAATGGCAAAACGATGACCGCGGAACTCGCCGCTTTTTAAGGAAATTATCTTATTATGTGCTCCTGACGGCAGCCGCTTTTCTGATGGTGCTTTTAATCAGTTTCGGCTGCGATTGGCGAAAGAAGACAACCGGTATTACAAGGAATGTTCACTTTGTAGATTCCGTTGGTCCCAATCTTTTATTCCGCGGCGCGCTTCCCCAAGCCGGAAAACCGGCCGTCTTCGATTACAAGGGCTTGAAAAAAGCGATTACCAAGGCTGGCGAAGCCGCCGGAATTACTGTTCCGGCCTCCTTTTATCTGATTGATTTAAATCTTCTCAATGTCGAGAATCCGAAAGACGCTGATCTAATTTACAATGAGTACAAATTCTTTAAAAAAACGCCTCGTTTGGGGAGGATTCAAGTATGGGGGATAACCGGGACGAAGTTGAGCCCTAAGGATCCGGCTTTGATAGGCTGCCGGGATTACCTGGCCAGAAACCTCGATAACTGGCTGGCCGATAGATTGGCAACCCGGGTAACCGCTTTGCGCCGCTGGTTGGAAAATCCGGAGTCATTTTTGGGAAAGAACCCTAAAATGCCGGTGGTGGTCTATGTGCATTGCGTGGCCGGTTGTGACCGGACCGGAGAGGTTATCGGCGCTTATTATTTGCGGTATAAAAATAAGACCTGGGAGGAGATGAATATTTTAAACCGGAGCATGTGCCGGAATAACCGCCCTTTCGGCTGCCGGAACTACCGGGCTGATCAATGGTATTCCCTGTGGCTTAATTTAACGCAGGGTTACTCTTTAAATTGGCAAACAGAATTTCCTTGTTCCGGAAATTAGGATGGTTCGATCGGCGCTTAAACCAAAATAGGGGGAAAATCGGTTTTAACAATTATTTGCGGTACCCTATAACTTTCAATACCCCGTTTTTTATCGGGAAAATTGCAAAAAAGTCTCCAAATACCTCAAAATAAGTATAAAGTTTACTTGAAATCTTCCGAATATAGATCTAGCGGGAATTGATAAATAAGCTACATGATAATTCCATGATATGTCCCGACTCTAAAAATGGAATTCTCCTTAGGAGGCGATTTTCTTGACGAAAACGGAACTTATCGACAAAGTAGCAGCGAAGACCAAACTCAGCAAAAAAGCATCGGCTAAAGCTATTGAGGCGATGGTAGACTCCATCAAAGGCTCTCTGGCAAAAGGCGGCAAAGTTCAATTAGTGGGCTTTGGTAGTTTTGATGTCAGAAAAAGGGAAGCCCGCAACGGCCGTAACCCGCAGACCGGCGCTGTGATTAAGATCGCTGCCCGTAAAGTCCCGGTATTTAAAGCTGGTAAAGCTTTAAAAGACGCTGTAGCCAAGAAATAATTTAGTTTTAAATGTAATAAAAACCCGCCCGAATCAGGCGGGTTATTTTTGTACGCCCGGCATGGGCGTTGTCTATAGGGTGGAAGTCCCGAACGGGGGCTGGCGAGCGCCTACCGTTAGCTGAAGGCAAGGGTGTTAACCGTGAGGTTAAATCTGAAGGAAGCTGGAGGCAAACGTTCGACTTAAGGTACACGAACCCAATTTGAGGCTAGGATAGCCGGATGAGCCAGCAAAACATGAGCGAAGTCCAAAGCCGCCAAGAGCTATCAGAGTATACTTGGGTAAGTACATGAACGGAAAGACAGCGCTCTTATCCGGGGAGGTCTGCGCGATATGCCGTCTGACGATGGTAAACGGAGTTGGAAGATTCCGCTGAACGTGCAGAAGTCAGCCGCGGTAGTAGTACCTCAGTAGGAGACGTCCGAAAGGGGAAGGACCAAACGCAAGTCAAGGGATGAAATTTGAGACTTTCGAGTGTGGCGTAAAGAAGCTGAATTCCAAAATGGAACTATTCCGGTAGGGTACGGGTGAAGCCCGGAGGGGACCGGGAAGGGCAGAGCGCCAGCCGGCAAGACGAAGGAACATCCCGCGAAGGAAGGAAGAACCAAATGGACTTGATGGAACAGATGCTATCACGAGAAAACCTGCAAGCGGCAGTGAAAAAGGTAGAGTCCAATAAGGGTGCGCCAGGAGTGGATGGAGTCACCACCCAAAAACTCCGGTATTATATTCAAAAGCACTGGCCTAAAATAAAAACACGACTGCAGGAAGGGACCTACAAGCCAAGCCCAGTCCGGAGGGTCGAAATACCGAAACCAGATGGCGGGGTAAGAATTTTAGGAA
>JBLNCU010000072.1:0-38184 GCA_050260935.1 Bacillota bacterium | reverse complement strand
CTTGAATGAAGAGTGGTTAAGGCGGGAGCTTCAGAAATTCGGCCTGGAAAACTGGAACCAGGTTTTATTGGCCAGCTTGGATTCATCCGGCAAACTTTTTGTCCAGCCTAAAGTGAAAGCGAGAAAAATCTCATGAAGGTTTGGCTGTTATCGCTACTGGGGTTAATCCTCTTCATAATGCTGGCAGTATTTGTCCAAAACAAGGTTCAAACAAACACCAGAAAGCTGGATCAGGAGATCAAAAGGGTAAACTCCACCCTTAACCGGAAGCAATGGTCCCAAACTCTGGAACAGTTAAAAGGGGTCAAGAAAAAGTGGGAAAGGGTCAAACCGATGTGGGCGGTAATTATACATCATCAAGAGATTGACTCGATTGATCAGGCTTTAACCCGGACCTTGGAGGCCACTAAAAGCAAGAATTATACCCAGGCTCAAATAGAGCTCGGCAGTTTACAACATTTCATACGTCATGTTCCGGAAAGGGAAAAGTTTAATTTAGTCAATATTTTTTAGAATTTATGACCAGATGGGGAGTTCATTTAACCTGGCGATCACCTTATTAATCTGTACCTTAACCCTCCGTCTGCTCCAGCCTTTTTTGGATATAAGCCACGATCTCCGCAGCTGCTTGCGGCCGGCTTATTCTGCCCATATTATCCCTTAAAACTCTTAGTTTATCCGGGTTGTTCAAAAAATCCTCAATGGCTAACCGGGCTTGTTTGGCGTTTTTAACCCGCAAACCGGCCTTGTTTTTCAACAAAAACTGGCAATTACCGGATTCCTGGCCGGGAATCGGTTTAAAAGCTATTAATGGCAGACTCTTGGCCATTGCTTCGGTGGCGGTTAAACCGCCCGATTTAGAAATCAGCAGGTCGCTGGCAGCCATAAATTCATGCATGTTCTGAATATAACCATAAATTTTGAAGTTGTGATGGGAGTCCTTGGCAATCCGGGTCAGATCATCCTGCAGCTTGGCATTTTGACCGCAAATAGCCAATACCTGAAGAGGGGTGGCAATTTGTCCCATAGCGGCGGCCAATTCCTTGATCGGTCCCACTCCGAACCCCCCGCTGGTAATCAAAACCGTAAACTGGTCCGGATGCAGCCCTAACTTCTTCCTGGCCTCATTCTTCCCTATCAACCGGCCGAAATCAGGATGGATGGGAAGCCCGATGGTTGTTATCTTCTCGGGTGGGACCCCCAATTGCCGCAAACGCGGTTCCAAATCCCGGTTCGGGCAAATATAAAGATCAACCCCGCTGTCACGCCACCAGGCGTGAGGATAATAATCGGTAATGCAGGTTATCAATAGAGTACGGTATTGATTGTATTTTTTTAAGCGGGATACTAATTCATTGGGCAAAAAATGAGTTGTTAATACTAAATCGGGCTTTTCCTCGAGCATAAAACGGAAAAATCTTTTACCGTGAATGGCGTTGGTAGTGCGCCGGAAAACCCGGGCCAAATAGTCGACCCTCCGGTTATCCAATAAATAATAAAAGAATCCCCATAACCAGGGACAACGGTTGACCATAAACAAATAGGTCAGCGGATAGGTTTTCCGGAAAACAGGGGTAGTATAATCCAAGGCATCCAATAACCGGACATCGGCATCGGGAAAATAATCTTTAATCACACTATTTAAAGCCTCGGCCGCCCGGCGGTGACCGGCCCCGCTATTGGCATAGAAAATGAAGATCTTTTTCAGCGCATCCATTCCTCTCTAAAAAAATAAAAGCCAGCCTGGTATTTTTTTATTTAAAACCCCGGAGCACGAGTTTCATAGCCTTCAACCAATATTCTTTGATAGTACCTTTTTTTATTATAAAGCTTTTAAATACTACCGTCAAATTCCGAACCCGGCTTGAAGGCTGCATCCGGATAAACGGTTTAAGTAGTCGAAACCGCCGATATCTAAAGCAACCTTTTTTCAACATTCAATTCGGCCGGCCCCACTTCCAAAAGCAAATATGAAGGCTCCCTGTTTAGATATGAACAGATGGTCCCCGGGTTAAAAAACCGCTTTCCTTTAAAGACCCGGTCTTCAAAACGGTGGGTATGTCCGTAAAAAACCAGATCCGCCTTTTCACCTCCAGCCGCCTGCCATAGCAAATCCAAGCCGTTATGGACCTGATACTGATCTCCATGGGAGAAAAAACAGATTTTCCCTCCCAGTTTTAAAATTAATTTTTCCGGGAAGAGATCCCCCGGATCATTGTTCCCGTTCACCCCGTCAAGATTAAACTCTTTTATACGGCGTAAACGAAAACCATCTTCCAGCCCGTCTCCTAGATGAATCAATAACTCGAAGGGCTCTTCCTTGGCGACTACCCTTTTTAGAGCGGCAAAGTCTCCGTGGCTATCGCTAATAACGACGATTTTCAAATTAGCCTCCTTGGGAACCTGCATTTACCTTAAGGTTTACAAAGGAAAACCTGGTCCGGCCGCGAACATTTCAAGCAAAAATTATTTTGGGGTGGACTAACTTGACTAGATCTTTAAAAATTATTCTTCCTTTGACAACCATTTTCCTCTTAAACTGGACAGTTTCAGCGGCCGTTTTGCCCATGGCAAAAGCCGGACCTGAAAACCAGTTGTTCCAGACGGAACAATTGTTCCAACCCAAACCGGCCAATTTAGACGCCCCGGTGGTAACTACCAAAATGCCATGGCCAAAACCGGCAGTTATCCGCGGTATTTATGCCACCGGCTGGATGGCGGGATCCTCCAAATGGTTCCCGAGGCTGGTCAAATTTATTGATGAAACCGACTTTAACGCCTTAGTCATTGATGTTAAGGATGATACCGGAACTCTGAGCTATTCGTCCGCAGTCCCGTTGGCTAAGGAGACGGGGGCGGGCCTGAAAAAAATCGCCGATCCCCGGAAGATGATCCAAACCTTACGTGAACACCGAATTTACCCGATCGCTAGGATCGTGGTTTTTAAGGACCCTTATTTAGCCAAATATAAACCGGAATGGGCGGTGAAAGACGTTGGGGGCGGACTTTGGACGGATCGCAAAGGTTTAAATTGGGTAGATCCACACAATAGACTAATCTGGGACTATATTGTGGAAATTGCCAAAGAGGCTATCGGACTCGGATTTCAAGAAATTCAATTTGATTATGTCCGGTTCACTAGTGACGGCAATCTTAAACGCTGCGTCTATCCTTATAGCAACGGAGAATTAAAGCAGGATGTAATCAAGGAATTTCTGCAATACGCCCGGGCCAAATTAAAGCCTTACGGAGTGCCGATCTCGGCCGACATTTTTGGCTTAACCACTTCCGCCGATGACGATATGGGGATCGGCCAAAAATTTGAAAAAATAGCCGCCAGCGTTGATATTGTCTCCCCGATGGTTTACCCTTCCCATTACGCGCTGGGAACTTTCGGCTTGAAAAACCCCGACTACCATCCTTACGAAACAGTGTTCCGGGGGGTCAGCGACGCTAAAAAACGGCTTGAAAAAATAGGCAACACCACTACCCAGATCCGGCCTTGGCTACAAGATTTCAGTTTAGGCAACCACTACGGGCGGGCCGAGATTCAAAAGCAAATTCAAGCGGTAAAAGACACCGGGATCAAAGAATGGATCTTTTGGAATCCCAACTGCCGTTATGATATCAGCAAATATAATTAGGATTACAAAAACTGTTTCGAGCTTTCAAAAGCCTTTAGTATGTGATCTTTAGCCCTTAACAAATCCTGGTCCACAATTGCTTGGAAAAGGGCGCGGTGGTTTGCCAGCACCTGTTCCGGCCCAATTACCTTCAAAGTCTTCTCGATAGGATTGGCGAAAAGTTGCATAACCACCTGGCTTATCCGGATGAATGAAGTGTTCTTAGAGATCTGTAAAAGTCGCAGATGAAACTGAACGTCCAATTCGCCCAATAATTCCAAATTTCCACTGGGAATAGTCCGCTCAAATTTGTCAAGCTCGGCTGCTAACTGATCCAGATCATCAGGAGTGGCCTTTTTGATTACCAATTCAACGGTATCCACTTCCAGGAGGACCCGAAGTTCAAAGAGATCCTCCTTGGAGCCTTTTTCGATAATCAGATTGAAAATCAGGGGATCGAGCATTGATTGCGAACCGGAAGTGGCGATAAAGGTACCGCCCCGTTTCTTGGCGACCAACACTCCCAACCCGCCCAGAGTCTTTAAAGCCTCCCGCAAGGAAGTACGGCTGACTCCAAGCTGAATCGCCAGCTCCGGTTCAGGGGGCAAACGGTCTCCCGGTTTCAATTCCCCGTTAATAAGAGATTGTGTAATTTTGTCGATAATTTGTTGAACTACGGTGCTTGCTTGTATTGGTTGAAACAATCCCGTTCACCTCAAATTTGCATTTGGAAGCATTTCCTAAAGGAATTTTTTAGCGGAATTAAAGGATTTTTACTATAAACCTCAAAATTGATCTCCACGAATCAAGGGACTAAAAATCGGGACCTTTCCTAAAATGGCAGGTTAATAACCCAGATGGCCGGCCGGATACTCCGGAAAGTAAAAAAGGCCAGCTTCTTCCCATCAGGGCTCCAGCTTAAAGAGCCACCATTTAAACCGACCTTATTGGTGACATAGAAAACTTCCCCGGAAACCAGGTTTTTAATAAATAAACTGCCCCGATCAAATTTGCCGTTTCCTTCTTTGGTCGGAATCCGGTTCGAAACAAAGGCTAATTTAGTACCATCCGGGGACAAGGCCGGTAAGCGATTATCGTACTGATCAGTAACCACCGGATAAATATTCCCGCTAGCCGGATTAATAGCCCAGATCCCGCCGTTTCCAAAATCCATTACTTGATAATTTTGCCCGGAGACAGTGACCGTTTTCGGGGCCGGAGTCAGTTTGGTATAATAAATATTGCCATTTTTCCCCCAACAAGGAGAAATTAATAGTTCACCTTCAGCGCCGGTTAGAAACCTAATGGCTCCATTATCCAGATTAATTGTAAACAACTGACCGCGGTATGGACCTTGACCCCGGCTGAATACTATTTGGCTACCATCCGGAGACCAGGAAGGATCGCGATCCTCCGGTCCCGTGGTCAGGGATTTCCCGGCGCCGCCGTTAAACTCCTTCAACCAAATTGCGGAATTAAGACCAGCGTTATCCGGCTTGCCAAACACCCGCCTGGACATAGCCACCTTAGTCCCATCCGGAGACCAGCGGGGCGAAAAATCCAGCATCTGATCGGTGTTGGTAAAAGGCACCGGGTCGTTTGCCGGGTCTAGAGCCCAATACCAAATCCGCATTTTCCCGCTATCCTCGCCTTGAACTTTCCCGGAAAAAACTAATGCCTTACCATTGGGCGCCCAATCACAGGACCACACATCAAAATTTTTTGGTAATAACTGAATTTCCGAACCGGCCACATTCGGAGCTAGCGGATTTACTTGGTTCAGCGTCTGGCTAAAATTAGCAGAGCCATTATCGGCAGTCACCAGGCCGGCCCCCAGTAATAAAACCATCAGTAATACCATTGTAATCCGTTTAAACCGTTTCATGAGCGATCCATCCTTCTATTCGTGAAATCCATCACCCATATTTTCGACATTAAGAGCAGAGATCCTGCGAAACCCTAGACTAACAATTAAAGGAAACTATTCCTCCCCCACCACCCGAATCTCGGGCGTCAAGTCAACCCCGTTTTTCTCTTTTATTACCCGTTGAATATGGCTGATTAAAGATAAAACATCCTGGGCGGTCGCATTCCCCGCGTTCACAATAAACCCGGCGTGTTTAGGCGATACCTGAGCCCCGCCGAGTGTAAAGCCCTTCAATCCGGCTTCTTCAATCAGCGGCCCAACATAAAAACCGGCAGGCCTTCTAAAAACACTTCCGGCGCTTGGCATCTCAAGTGGTTGCTTGCTCTCCCGTTTACAGGTCAACTCAGCGATTTTCGCGACGGCGGTTTCTTTTTCCACCGTTTTGAGCTGAAACAAGGCCTTGATTATAATTTGGCGGTTTTCTTGAAAACGGCTGTACCGGTAACCGGCTGGAAGATCAGCCTTGCCGTACCATACCACTCCCTTTTCCTGGTCGAAAGCTTGGACTCCAGCCAATACTTGAGCTATCTCCCCTTCATAAGCCCCGGCGTTCATATAAACGCCTCCCCCGACAGTCCCGGGAATACCGCAAGCAAACTCCAGACCGGTCAGACCCAAACAGGCGGTGGCTTTGGCCAAATCCGCCAAGGCCATACCAGCGCCTGCCGTGACCTTACCTTCCTCCGCCTCCCACCGGTTAAATTCCCCGGAAAGCTTGATTCCAACTCCGCGAATGCCCTTGTCCCGAACCAACAAATTTGAGCCAAGCCCCAAAACCATCCAGGGTATCTTTTCAGCCGCGCAGAAGTTGATTACCATTTCCAGCTCCGGCACTTCCCGTGGTTCCACCAGTAAATCCAGAGGCCCGCCGATTTTGAAGGTTGTCAACTCCGCCATCGGAATATCAAACTTTTTTGGAATACCTGATAAAATAATTGCCGCCTTTTCCTGCCATTGCCTCATATACTCTCCTCCAATCTCTCAATAACAGCCCGGTTTCCGCAAGCTTAAAAGTTGTCCTTATTGGCTTCACTTTTTAGGCGAAGGGCCTCGAATAATCACCCAGAGCGAGGGTATATTAATGTTAACCCGATATTGATAATTTTCCTGCAAATCAACTGCCAGCTTATTTTCTCAAATATCATATCGCGAAACAGGGATAACATGCAACTTTTTCAACCGAAGCGGGTATTTTTTGAAGAGGACGCCCTTGATTACTCCTTAGGCCAGGAAATTTTAAAAAAAATTGAACCAGGCGGAGCCGAGATTAAAATCATCGCCTCGCACAACCGGGTTACTGGAATCCCGGGTTCAAACCCTCAGCATAGCTTTGGAGAAGGAAAACAAACAATGGTGGTCGGAGTTAAAAGGGACCTCCGTTTCGATACCTGCAGACCATCGGCCGATTTTGAATTCACCATCGCCACCGGCTGCCCCGGCAAATGTCAATACTGTTATCTCCAGACCCACATGGGTAAGAAGCCTTATATCCGGGTTTATGTCAATATCGATGAAATCCTCGCTAAAATAAAAGAGGTTACCGCAGCCAACCTTCCGAAGACCACGGTCTTCGAGGCGGCCAGCACCGCTGATCCCTTGGCTGTAGAACATATAACTGGATCGCTTGCCAGAACCATCGATTTTTTCGGCAGTCTAGACAATGCCAAATTGAGAGTAGTCTCCAAATTCGACAATGTCGATTCTTTATTGAATTTAAATCATCAAGGCCATACCCGGTTTCGCTTCAGCCTCAACACGGCGGAGATCATCCGAAAATTCGAACATAACACAGCCTCTTTGAAAGAAAGAATCAACGCCGCCAAGAAAATTGCGGCAGCCCGCTATCCACTCGGTTTTATTATCGCTCCTCTATTTATTTATCCGGGGTACGAAGAAGGCTATGCCGATCTCTTCCGGCAACTGGCGGTTTCTTTAGAAAAAGTCCCGGATGACCTGACCTTCGAATTGATTACTCACCGGTTTACCGGTAGCGCCAAAAAAATCATCTTGGAAAGATTCCCCGGCACTACTCTTGATTTGAACGAAGCGACCAGGCGGCGGAAGTTCGGCCGATACGGGCTGGTAAAATATATATATCCCGAAATCGCCTACCAGCAGCTGAAAAGAAACATAATTTCTTTATTGGAACACTTTTTCCCTGCTTCATCAGTGGAGTATTTTACTTGAGGATTAAGTATAACGAATAGGGGGCGTTCTTTAAACCGTTCCAAAAAAAAACCCGTCAAAGACGGGCCTAAGTACTTTTAACCATTTGCTATCTCTTTAAATGTGCCTATACGATTGTTCCCCACTGACAATTCCACCGCTTGGGTCAATAGATCCGCATAACTATAGGATATCCTTCTTTCAACCTGACGCTCCTTAAAACTCACCACAAAAACCTTGGGATAGGTCTGCTCAAGGATTCCCTCGACTTCGAATATTCGTTTTCTACCTCGGTTTGCCCTTATTTTAATAGGTTTCCCCACGAATACATTCAAATCTTCGCGAATCTGGTCTAAGACCGCAACCTCCTTCAAAGAGTTCACCTTCCTTCATTATTCATCAAAGTATACCACACTTGTCCAAAACTGTCAAGCTAAATATTATAATGAAGGAAAGCCATTTTGTCAATACTTTTATGAAAAGAACCTTTAAAATCTTGATTTTTTTGGTAATATAATTTTTGCCCAAGGTAATTGAGGCATTTCCCAATTATTATTTGGTATATTTATCAGCTACTTTAGAGGCTCCGTAAGAATCCGGCTTTATTCTGGCGCCGAAACCGCTGCCGACGACCATCCCGACGACTTCCCGGATAATATCCTTAGTTTTGCCGGCTTCGCCTATATCCAGATGAATTTCAATATCCAAATCCGCCAGACCGTTGACTGTTAACTTATCAGCTAATTTAGCCGCCACGCTTAAACTCTTGGAGGTTTCATAAAAAATGCGTTGTTTCAGACCAAGTTTAATGGTTTCCCTTTCCTTAGCATAATAAAAACGGCCGCCTTTGCCTTCCCGCAAAATTACAATGGCAGTGACATAACATACCTCTTCCCGCAGTTGGGAATCGGTGCCCACAATCAACTTAAACTTGGAATCAGGGTCATTATGGATGTATTCAACCATGTCTTTAAAGACTTGGTCAAAACTCAACCGGCCTTTCGTCGGACTAACGAATACCATTATTATACCCTCGAGATTGCCTTGAATATATTTCCAGAGCTAAATTAAGAAACTCCGGCAAAGTTAATGTTTCACCACGACGTTGCGGATCAATCCGGAGTTCCCGTAAACAGGAGATAAGATTCAGCTTGTTTTCTTCAAAGTCGGACATAGAAGCTAAGGCATTTAAAATAGTCTTACGGCGCTGCCCAAAAGCGGCTTGCACCACCCGGCGGAGGTAGGGATAGATTTCCGGATCCCACCGGTCCGGAGATGGCATAATCCTAATAATTGCCGAATCTACTTGGGGTTTGGGGTAAAAAACCGTCCGCGGGACAACCCCAATCTTCTCAACTTTGCCATAGTAACCAAGCATTACCGTTAAAGCCCCGTAGTCTTTCCCACCTGGCTTGGCGTTTAACCGATCCGCCACTTCTTTTTGAACCAAAAAAACCATCCGCTCCCAGGGCAAGCCCGATTCAATCAACTCGAAAATTACCGGGGTGGTAATATAATATGGTAAATTAGCGATGACTTTATAATGAAAGAGGTTCCCGGGAAACGCTCCGAAGAGTTGCGGCAGATTTGTTTCCAAAATGTCTCTGTTTATAAGGGTAAAGCCTTGGTTACCGGCTAATCTTTCCGCTAAAATGGAGCACAAGCCGCGGTCATATTCAACGGCGATTACATGATTCACCGACTCCAATAATTTTTCGGTTAAAGCTCCCAGGCCGGGGCCAATCTCCAAGACTACATCCTGTTTGTCCAAACAACCGGCGGCGGTAATTTTCTGTAAAATGTTTTCATCAATTAAAAAATTCTGGCCCAGGCTTTTCCGGGGGGCAAAATTCTTGGCCGCCAATTCCTCTTTTACATTTTTACTTGAGGTTATCTTCCCGGGCATTTATCCACATCCAAATGTAGTCTGTCCCCCGTTGGTAAAAATTATGAATTCCGGCGGTCTTTAACCAGTTGGCTTCCAGGCATGGACTTGGCATACTTCATCATTTCAGCCCCGATTGCTTCGGCCTCAAGCCAGCTATTAATCCGGCGATGGCTGTTACCGATAATCACTAAAGCAATTGACATAATCGGCCATTGCTCAATTAAACCGCGGCGGTTGGTAACAATTAAACCGCCCCGGTCGAGATAGTTTTCATAATACAATGATTGTATTTCCTGATCAAAGCGGTCAATGATTGTTTTTCCTAAATCCTCCGCATAACCGGATTTAAGCAGGATACAAAAATCATCGCCGCCGAAATGATAAAGCCTGGCCTCGGCCATTCCGAACTTAGTTACTTCCTCCTGCAGCAATTTGGCGACGAATTTAATCACTTCATTGCCTCGCTCAAAGCCGTAGGCTTTATTATAGATCCGGAAATCCCGTAAATCCGAAAAAATTAAATTGAATTCCCGGCCCTCACCGATAAAAGCCTGTAGCTCGTCGACTAAATTTTGTTTACCGGGTAATTCGGTAAGAGGATTGATTTTCTTGGTCATTTTAGCCTGCAATACCATGGCGTTTACCTTGCTTAACAAGGCCTTCGGACTGAAAGGCTTGGCTAAAACATCACACATGGTCAGATTGAGTAAGTTGAAGCTCTCTTCGTTGAAGCTCTTATCGGCCAGAATAATTATTGGTACATTCCTGCCCTTTTCATCGGCTCTGATTTGGGCGCACAACTCATATCCGTCTTTCCGGGCCAAATTTGGGTTTACTATCAAGACATCCGGCGGGTTGTTGATTACTTTTTTATATGCTTCTTCCCCATCATTGGCCGTGGCCACCAAATAACCTGCATTTGATAACTTAATTACCGCCAACTCGGTAACTTTCGAATCGGGTTCAACAATTAAAACTCTTTCCCCATCCATATTTATACCCCCGTTAACTAAGGATATTTATTACCTAAATAACGATTATTCCTTAAATTCGACAGTTACCGTTCTTTTCCTGCCAATTAAATTTAATGGCTAAATTATTCAGCTTAAACTCCTTTTCTTGCTTAACTTTTCCCGCACTTTAAGAAGCCAGGCGGATTCCGCCTGGAGGAAGCTGATCCGGTGCTCGATGATTAAAATGGCTGCCATTGCCTCATCGGTTGCTTCCGCATTTTTAATGCCTTCCATATCAAATTGCTCCAACTCCTCCCGGATTCGCTGAAGCTCTTTATCGAGTAGCGGTATTAAATCAAAACCCTGTTCCATTAAGGTATAGACCGCTAAAGCCACGTCCATTCCAAAATAGATCCGGTCCGCCCCGAAATTTTTCTTATGAATGGCTTCATCCAGCGCTTTTAGCCCTTGAGGAGTTATTTCGTAGACGTTTTTATTGGGCCGGTTGACCGACTGCACCTGCCTGACTGTTACCCAGCCTTCTTCCTCAAAATGCTTCAACAACCGGTAGACATACGGCATGCTGATGTTGATCCACAGCCCGGCATTGCTTTCATAAAGAAACTGCGAAATTTCATATCCATAGCGAGGGTTTTGTCTTATTAAGCTCAATAGGAATATTTCGGAATTGTTCATACTAAACTCCTATAATATTTACTTTAATATTATTATATAGTTTATATATAGTTTTAGTCAAATATTATATAAGTATAATAATATACTAATAAAATATCTCCGCTGCTGCGGAGAATCAAAAAGCCGCCCGTTGGATTGCGGCTACTGCTGTTTTATGGCGCCAATAATTTTGCCTTGGCCTCGGCAGCGGTTGTTTTCTTGGCCATCAGGTCCAATAATACCGGGTAAACCTTTTGGATATAGCCGGGCTGGGACGACAATATCCGGAACTGCCCTGTTTCAATAAATCGGTAAAATAATTTCTTGTGTAAACCGTTATTTTTAAGCCAATCTTCTGCTGATTGACTGTGTACCGGCATAACCATCATTTGATTACAAGGGTTTGGATCTTGATAACAGCTTAAAAACTGTCCCAACTTCACGGCCGCCGTGAGATGATCATTTCCGGCCGTCTTTTTGTTATGAAAGATGGAGATTGCGCTCAACTCCATTAAAAGTATTTCCCGGCCCGGTCTATAAACCGGAACCGGTAAGAGAACTGGTCTCCAATTGCAATTAGCGGCGGCCAATTTTTGGATTAGATAATTGTAAAGCGCTGGTCTAACCCCCGCTAGAATTACAGCCTGGCCGCTTAGAAACCTATCGAGCATATGTTGATCGCAATCTTCGGGAATTGCTTTCTGTTGAATCAGTGACTCCAGGTAATCCACTGTAAGATTGATACTCTGGGCTGAACTTGGAATAGCGGCTGCTGATGAATTGAAGCCCGAATTCATTAGCAATTGTGTGAAAAATCCCCACGGTCCCAAACTGCCCACCAATAAATACTTGCGGTTGACATACTTTTTAGCCAGGAGCGCAAACTCCTCCCAAGTCCAGCCGGAAGTCTGAATTTTACCAGGGGATACCCCCGCTTCAGACAAGAGAGAGCTATTGCCAATCCATAATCCGGGTATAGCCCACCGGGGGAAACTGCATAAAACCTTATCATATTCTAATTCGCTGCGAATACTTGCGGGGTAGACGGTCATTTCTTTCCTTTTCAAATAAGGACCTACCGGGATCTGCCTTTTGAAGTTGAACGAAGGAACGGTAAAAGGTGAACAATACACATCCGGAGCCTCATTAGCTTTTAAAGCCTTTTCCAGTCTGCCAGGCCCATTATATAAATCCAGTAAAGTCAAATCTACCCTTATATTGGGGTACTCTTTCCCAAATTCCCGGATGGCTTTTTTTAGATAATTACTGTAATTTGTTTTTCCCTCCCCTAGCGGCCAGTTATAGTCCCATAATTGTAAATGATAGGTCTTTTTAAAATTAATTTTGGCCCTAGGATTGCAATAAATTTTGTAGTCTCCCAGTTTTATCCGGGGTTCATAGGTAAAAAAAGGAATAACCAACCCTAAGCAGAATAAAAAAATCAAGTAGCGGTAAAAGGAACCTTTTCTCCCGATGATAATCAGCTTATTCACCCCGTTTCTGTAATACCTCGCGAATTCCCAAGATGATTTGTTCGTTAAAACTGATTTTGCCGGTAGGGGCTAATCCATAGAATTGCTGGAATTGCAATACCGCCTGCTCCATCTCGGCCCCAAAACGGCCGTCAGCCGTTCCCGCTTCAAAGCCGGCTTTCCGCAAGGCCAATTGAAACGCAATAATATCCCGCCCTGTATTGCCGCGCCCAACTTCTTTCCGTGGTGAAACTTTCGGCAGCACGCCAATGATACGAACCGGGGTCCCTAGTTTCACGGTATTATAGAGTTCCAGTACATGTTGGTTGAACATCCGGATACATCCATGGCTAGCACGGGTCCCTATCGACCAGGGTTTATTGGTACCGTGGATCCCATAAACCCCCCACGGCACATTAAGGCCGATCCAGCGAACCCCGAATCCATTGCCCCAATTCCCCCCTTTGTGAATGACCTTCCATTCCCCTATTGGAGTAGGAGTTTCAGTTTCCCCGACCGCCACGGGGTATGTTTTAACAATCCTGTCATCCTTAATTAAGGTCAATTGCAGTTTTTGAGTGTCAATGACTACCAAAGCGTCCCCCGGTTGAACCGGGTTTGTAGCCTGAACCGGCGTTCTTTCTTGGATCAGAAATTCCTCGCCGTCTTCACATTTAATTTTATAATTACTTGCCCTGGCAAAAGCGATAATGGGAATCCAAGTTAAAAAGGCTCCTATTATCAGCACAATCATTAACGACTTTAAATTATGGTTATTCATTTCCAAACCCCCTATAAACTTCAATAATTTTTATGAGCAAGACAGCGGGTTTATGCTGTAAAGTAAATGCTCTTAAGAGCTTATCAGGCAGACAACCGTAATTTTTCAAAAAAAATCCCGGTCGGGATCAAAATCCGACCGGGGCTAAAAATTTTTACTATTCAAGTTAGTAGCCGCCAGGCACCGGGAAATCAATAAAATACTGCGGTTGTGTTTAGTACTTCACTCGTTTGCCGCTTAAAATATAAATGGTTTCCTCACCGATGTTCGTGGCGTGGTCCGCCGCCCTTTCCAGCCATTCGGCGATTAGTAAAAAGCGTGAGGATTGATAGGCAGTCCGGCGGTCAGGATCATTTCCGCTAATCCGGATCAATTCTTCCCGGATTTCCTCGTAAAGATCGTCGGCTTCATCGTCTCTTTTACAGACCGCCTCGGCCAAGTCGCCGTTTTTTTCCAGAAATGATTTTAAAACAGTGGAAACCATATTCATGGCTAGGGACGCTAATTGCGGTATATGTATCAGAGGTTTGATGTAGCGCTCGTTTTTCAATTCCAAAACAATTTCCGCGATATTAGTGGCATAATCCCCGATCCGTTCCAAGTCGTTGACTATTTTAATGGTGGCGAAATTGCGGCGCAATTCAAAACTTGAGATTGGACCGGCTAACGCCGCTCTTTCTATTTCCTCCTCAATCACTATCTGAAGGTTGTCGATTAGGTCATCCCGTTCAATGACTTGAATGGCCAGTTCGGAATTTTGCTCTCGCAGCGCCTGAATGGCCATTTTCATGGTTTCCTCAACTAAATTGCCCATTTTTAGCAGGTCTTGTTCAAAACGCTCACCGGCTTTAGTAGCTATTTCCGTCATCTTGTCACTCCTTCAAATTCAATCTCTTCATAATTAATTGTACAAAATAATTTCAGATTCCTACCAACCGGGGAATAATTTTCGGGAAAACCGGATATTTTTTATTGGTGATAAACTTAAACCTTCCTGCCCAGGCTAATCTTGGTGTTTATTCCCCAAACTCCTATTAAAATTAATATTCCTCCAATTAGGTGAAGTATTCCAAAATGCTCTCCCCGGAAAACCACCCCGGCTATTATCGAAACCACCGTCGTTAAGTTGACAAAAGTGGCTACCCGGAAAGCGGGCAATCTTTTTAGCATGTAATTCATTAAAAAGAAGGCCCCCACCGAGGATAAGATCCCCAAATAGACTAAGGCAATGAAGGAATTCTGTTTCAAAAAAGGCTGAAAATAGCTTGTCCCGGCATTAGTGGTCAATAGTCGAAAACCATTGAAAAAAACGGCTCCCATAATCATCATCACTGTGGTAATCTCTATAGGACTGTATTTCGAGGACAATCTCCGGGAAAGAATATTATAAGCCGCTGCCGATAGGACAGCCAATATCAAAGACGCCACTCCCAGCGTATGTAGTCCGAAACGGGCCGGCGAACCTCCCAAGACAATTAAAATTACTCCCAGCACTGATGTTAGAACCAGCAGCCATTGGCGTAGTCCCACTTGTTCCCGGAGAAAAAAAACCCCCATAAAAGTAACGGCCACCGGTATTAAGGAAATAATCAAACCGGACTCGGTGGCGGAGGTTAATTGGACACCGTAAGTCTCCCCGATAAAATATAAAACCGGCTGAAAACAGGCAAGCGGCAGGATATCTCTGAATAAACCGAGGGTAAACCGGACTTTGGTTATGCCGCAGAGGCCTAAGAGCAATAAGAGGACCGCGGCTAGGGTAAACCGGTGGGACAGTAATTCAAACGGGGACATAGTCGCCAGGGACTGCTTGGTGAAGAGGAAAGAAAAACCAAAGATAAAAGAGATTAATATCCCGGCTAGGAGCGGATAGGTTGGATGTTCTTTGTTTAAGGCGGCACTTTCTTTAGGCAAGTTTAAATCGGCCCTTTCCACATAATCAAGGCGTCTTCCTTATTGTCCAAATAGTATTTCCGGCGGACCCCCATGTGGACAAAACCCATTTTTTGATAAAGATCCTGGGCCGCCAGATTGGTGCGGCGCACCTCCAAGGTTAGATGCTTGACTCCACGCTCTTTGGAGACGGCAATTAATTTGTTAAGCAGGGCTTTACCAACCCCCTGACGCCGGTAAAGGGGATGCGCCGCTAAATTAGTGATATGTCCTTCCTCAAAGACAACCCACATCCCGATATAACCGGTTACTTTGTCAAATTCATTTCTGGCTACCAGATAAACGGCCCTTTCATTTTCTAATAATTCATACAGGAACGAATTTCGCGACCAGGGAGTGGGAAATGATAAGGCCTCTATCTCTAATACAGCTTCAAGATCTTCGACTCTCATCGGTTCGATTTTGAGTTGCATTGCCCTTCCTCCCAACGGGTTTCCGCTTCCACCCTCCGTAAATAGCTGGGGGACAGTTGCATCAGATCGCCCGGTTGCTCCGGATCGAACTCCCGGCGGCCGATCCGGGCCGCCGCAGCGGCATGAGGGCGATCCCAATCCGGAGGGCCAATCTGTAAATTGGAATGAACCATCCAGGCTTCCCGGTAAACCCTGCTGCCGCTCCCGGAGATTAAAACCCCGGGAAGGCCGGCCAGTCTAATGGCAAAACTCTCCACCGGAACAACCATCGGCGATTCGATCTCCAGTAATTCCCCGCCGGCAGACTGGTATAAGGCTGCATAAACCTCCCCCCGTCGGGCGTCGATTACCGGAGCAACCCACTCAGAGGAGTACCGGGCGTTTTCAGCCATAATTCGCAAGGTGTTAATCCCCCGCGCCGGAATATTCAGCCCCTCGGCCAGCCCTTTAGCAGCAGCCAATCCCACCCTAATCCCGGTATAAGATCCGGGTCCAATGCCGACGGCAATTAGGCCGATATCCCCAATTTGCCTCGCTGAACGGCTCAACAACTTATCCAGCATGGAAAGGAGATATTCCCCGCCGCCTTTTCCAGCGTTTAAGGTAATTTCAAAAACAGTTTCTTCATCATCGATTAAAGCCAGACTCCCCCAGGGGGTAGCCGTCTCCAAACCCAATACCAACATTTAAGTTAATCCTTCAAGTATACTTTGAAAAGAGCGGCCGTGGGGGATAAATATAAGCCGGCGGCTGTTTTGCCTTTCTTCATCGAACTCAATCCTTATTTCCAAATAATCGGAGCGTAATCTTGCCATCAACAAATCCCCCCATTCCACCACCGTAACCGCTCCCTCGGTAAGTTCCTCCGGCTCCAGCATATCGAGCTCAGCTTGGTTTTTTAAACGGTAAAGGTCTAAATGATTAAAAAGATATTTTCCTTGGTAACTCTTTTTCAATTGAAAAGTGGGGCTGGTAACCTCTTCCCCGATGCCTAATCCTTTGGCAATTCCTTTGGATAATACGGTTTTGCCGGCGCCCAAATCCCCGGATAAAAAAAGGAGCGCCCCGGGTTGCAAGCGGTTTCCAAGTTGTTCCCCCAAACGGAGCATCTCCTGTTCCGAATTTATGGCGAAAATTTTCATCGTTTCTCCTGAAACCACGGTTAAATCAAATAGGGATTCCAAACGGTATAGAATTAAGGTTAAAATAGGAAGAACGCATATTTAGATTATCATTTTCCATATAATTGGTCAAGTCTTGGCTTTATACGAGGCTGCGCCGAAAATAAGCCCATAAAGAAAGACCAGTATTAAACTGGCCTCTCCGGAACCATTTCTTTTAATCCAAGACTGATTGCGACGGCATTTTCCACCTTTTTCATGGTTTCCGCGTCAAGATGGGCAATTCGCTCTTTTAACCGTTGCTTGTCGATCGTCCGCAACTGCTCCAAGAGTATGACGGAGTCTTTTTCCAATTGATAACGGCTGGCGCTGATGGCGATGTGGGTTGGTAATTTGGCGCGTTTAATCCTGGACGTAATGGCAGCAACGATTGTAGTAGGACTGTAAGTATTACCGATATCATTCTGGATAATCAACACCGGTCTGAGACCGCCTTGCTCCGAACCGAGGACCGGATTCAAATTCGCATAGTAAATGTCACCACGACGGATCATTAAACCTTTAGTTCCTTTTCACTAGATAATTCTCATAATTCTCCAGATCCCGGGAATCCTCTTCCAATCCGTCTTCGGCTAAGAGACGGTTAAGTTCGCCCATTTTCTCATAGCCGTTCCGACACTTTTTTATCCGTTCGCAACGCCGCCTCTCCTCAATCAACAGCAGCATCGCCTCACGAATAAATGCACTACGGTTACCCGTTTCCCGGCGGACGATCCCATCCACCTCTTGGAGGAGGCTGTCGGGCAAACTGACCATGATTCTTTTGGCCTGCGCCATGTTTCCACCTCCAGGAACGCTATTCTCAAACAGGATGTATTTATTATATACAGTTTTTGCAAATTCAGTCAAATGGGATTCATTATGCCGGTAATAACAGAAGTGATTGGATTTAATCCTCCTGAAAGCGGATTATCATTAGTATTCCTTGGTTTATTTCAATCAAAGCATTGTCTTGGGTAAACTCGTTATGTATTCCCCGAGTATTATAAATATATAGATCCTCATTGTTTAGGGGAAAAACTAACCCGGAAGTGGTGACCCCGGAAACTTTTAAAGAGAGCGGAACCAAGGATAGAGCCCAGCCAGGCCTTTTTTTTAGGCTGACTTTGTCTTTAATTAACATAATATCATGACCCGGATCCAGTAAATGAGCCTCAACCCCATGTTCCAGGGCCTTCAGGAGTAGCCCGATATTCCCTAAAGTGTGATCGAACCGGCCGCCCAATCCCCCCAAAATATGGATTTTAGTTGCGCCGGACTTTAACGCCAAATCGACCGCTAACTCCATATCGGTCCAGTCTTTGGCGGCCGGGAATCTTTGCACGACAGTGCCAGAGGCTGCCAGTTGTTGGACTATCGGGGCGGGTAAGGAATCCAGGTCGCCGATTAATACCGTTGGTAATGCCCCCGCCTCCAATAAACGGCTTCCTCCCAGATCAACCGCTATTATAGAGTCGGGGTTGGCATGCAGTTCAAGTTGTAATTGGCCTGGGTCAACAGGACCTCCGCCGACAATTAAAGTTACCCCATGGAAACTCCTAAAATATTAATTTTTATAAAAACAACACGACCCGAAGGTCGTGTCGTAAAAATCAACGTTTGGAAAATTGCGGAGCTTTACGGGCTTTCTTTAAACCGTATTTACGGCGCTCTTTCATCCGGGGATCACGGGTTAAAAAGCCGGCTTTTTTCAACGGCGAACGGAATTCGTCATCCACTCTCAGAAGAGCTCTGGCAATCCCGTGCCGGACAGCTCCGGCCTGACCGGTAATGCCGCCGCCATGCACATTGGCTAACACGTCGTATTTGGCATCGGTGTTGGTAACGGCCAGAGGTTGTTTGACTATTAGTTCCAAAACCTTTCTGCCGAAATAATCAGAGATCGGTTTTCCGTTAATCAGGACGTTTCCTTGACCGGTGACCAATCTAACTTTAGCAACCGAACATTTTCTTCTTCCAGTACCATAATAAACGGATTTACTTGTTTTCTTTGCGCGTGGCATTTATCTTTTCCCCCTTTCCTTTCTTAGGCCTTGATCTCGAGTTTTTCCGGGACTTGAGCTTGATGAGGATGCTCAGGACCACGGTAAACCTTAAGTTTTTTGATCATCTTCCGACCTAAGCGGTTATGGGGAAGCATTCCCCAAATAGTTTTGGCTACCGCATACTCCGGTTTAGTCTGCAGCAGCTTTCCGTAGGATGTTGCCTTTAACCCGCCCGGATACATTGAATGGGTGTAATGAATCTTATCTTCCGCTTTGTTCCCGGTTAAAAGGATCTTTTCGGCGTTGATGATGATAACATGGTCACCGCAATCAACATTTGGAGTAAAAGTGGGTTTGTGTTTGCCGCGAAGAATAGAGGCGACAACCGATGCCAAGCGGCCTAAAGTTTTACCCTCGGCATCCACCACATACCATTTACGCTGGATCTCCCCGGGCTTTGCCAAATAAGTTTGCATTGTCTCTCTCCCCCTGCATGAATGCTGTAAATTCTTCAATCAAACAGGCTGTTTGTTCGAAGAAAAAGGGCCGTATTTTTACGGACTTTTTTATTATACCAGAAGGGGTTGGGGAACGCAAATAAAATTTAGCTTGTAACCGAAATTTTACGGTTCCGCCGGCGGTTGATCCAATTGTGAGTTGGGAAAGAGCCCTTTACTGTCCGGAACTTCATTCTCCGTAGGACTGAAAAGCTCCTCCGGAACCTCGCTTTTGGGGCGGTATTTATGATAGTCATATTTGTTTACCGGATTCCAGAAGATCCATTCCTTTAATCCGGCGCTTTCCACCGCTTTTATTTGGGCCAGTAATTGCTCCTTTCCGTAGTGGCTTTTTAAAGAAAAATCCTGCAACCAGGGGCGTAATGCCACCTTTTTATTTAGATTGGCCAATTTTTGCAGGGCATCGGTCAGACTCTTGTAAACAGTCTCGTAAGGTTCGGCGTCCGGGTTGGGGATATTGTAAACTCCCTTGTAATAATGGGATGGATAAACCATCGGACAAATAATATCAACCCCCTCGGCCACTTTCTCAATTACTTGTCCAATTCCGATATCGCCCTGGGCCGAACAGGTCAATCCGAAAACATCGGCGGAGACTTTTACCCCCAGCGGTTTAAGTTCCTGATAGGCATATTTCAAATAGTCCCGGATGACATCCGATTTAACCCTCCCGTCGTTACTGGGGTAACGGCAGTTTTTAGTTATCCCGTCACTGGTAAACCGGATATAATCGAATTGAATCTCTTTAAAACCATATTCTACGGCTTCTTTAGCAATGGCGATATTGTAATCCCAGACTTGTTTATTGTAGGGATCAACCCAGTGCAATCCTTTAAAATCACTCCATAAACCACCTTCACTGCTTTTAACAGCTAAATCCGGGCGACGCATAGCCAGGTAAGGATCTTTAAAGACAACAATCCGGGCGATCGGATAAATGTTATTCTCTTTTAAAAGCGCGATTATTTTTTCCGGGTTGAATTTCTTCCGGGCGGAGCCCGTCATTTCGGCCATGGGTACTTTACTTGGATAACTGATGAGACCGCTATCATCTTTAACATCAATGACTACCGAATTTACCTCGGTTTTTCTCACAAAATCAAGAAGTTGATTTACAGCGGCGGGGTTTCCAGCCATCCAGCCGGTAAGATATACTCCCTTGATTACAGGCGGTTCCGCCGGTTCAACCGGAGGGACCGTCACAACCGTTATCCCGTTTTCGCCGGAATTAGTCCCTTCTTCCAAAGGCGTGGCCGCGGTTTCTTTTAACCGAAAGTCAAACAAGGCGCCCAGTGAAGCCAGCCATTTGTAATGATTCGCCGCTTTGTTCTTCCCGGCGGAATTATGATTACTCCCTGTCCCCAGTAAAAATATTAACGTCAAGCTGATTAAGAGTATGTATATCTTAGCTGCCCTTGACATTACCTGGCCTCCCTGCTCTTTCAGTAGCTCCAAAGGTTTAACTTATCACAAGAGCCAGCGTAGCAACTACGTTGGCCCTTAAAGTCGGAACCGGAAAAAATCTTCTTTGTTAGCTCCAATTAGCGACATGTAAAATCCGATAACCCTTGGCCTTTAATTTCTCGACCAAGGCGTCGGATTTCGGACTATCCAGCCGCATTACCAGTTCCCCGCTGGTCTTGTCGCGAGTAAAAAGAGCCATGGAAATAATATTTAAACCCTCTTTCTTAATTAATTCCGTTAAATCGGCAACCGCTCCTATCCGGTTCTCCAGATCAATGGTCAAGCGGGTTCCGGTATATTTTAAGCCCATCAAATCCAAAAAAGCATCGAAGATATCCGATTCGGTGATTATTCCCACCAGTTTGCCGTTATCTACCACCGGCAGTGCGCCAACCTCTTTTTCCCGCATCAATAAGGCCGCTTCCTCCAGGGTGGCCTCCGAATTGATACTGATGGGGTTCTTCGTCATTACTTCCTTAACCACCAGTTTGGAAAGGACGTAATTCAGTTCCCAAACGCTTAAGGTGGTCGCTTGAGAAGGACTGACTTTTAAAAGGTCATCCTGAGTAATAATTCCTACCAGTTTGCCGTCATGCATTACCGGCAAACGGGTAAAATCATTTTTCCGGAGTAACTCCCCGGCTTCCAAAATGGAAGCGTTGTCAGCGATGGTTGTTGGGTTGACCGTCATGCGTTCTTTGACAAACATGCCAAAACCCCCTTTTATTAAGTCCTGGACTCTGAATAGTTACTGTTAGCTATAAATATATTCGGCAAGGCCCGGTTTTTCTTTAGCTGGAATTTAACCGCCCAAGTAAGCCTTACGTACTTCCTCACTAGCCGCCAGTTTTTTGGCGTCTCCTTGCAATACCACTTTTCCGGTCTCCAATACATAGGCCCGGTTGGCTATAGATAGAGCCATGTTGGCATTCTGCTCAACCAGCAGGATGGTGGTGCCTGCTTGATTAATTGCTTTAATAATTGAGAAAATTTCTTTAACTAACAGCGGGGCCAGGCCCATCGATGGTTCATCCATCAACATCAATTTTGGGCGGGACATTAGAGTCCTTCCAATAGCCAACATCTGCTGTTCACCGCCGCTTAAGGTCCCGGCTACCTGTTTTAACCTTTCTTTTAAGCGGGGAAAGCGTTCGAAGACCATCTCATAATCCTTTTTAACATTATTCCGGTCCTGACGGGAATATGCGCCCATCTCCAGGTTTTCCATTACGGTAAGATTGGCAAATATCCGCCGCCCTTCCGGAACCTGAGCTAAACCCAATTCCACTATTTTATTGGCGGATACCCCTTTGATAGATTGTTTCATGAAGGAGATCTCCCCGGTTTTACTAGGTATCAACCCGGAGATGCTGTGTAACGTAGTTGTTTTACCGGCCCCGTTGGCGCCGATTAGGGTGACAATCTCCCCTTCGTTCACTTCAAAACTGACGTTATGGAGGGCGTGGATAGTACCATAAAAGACATTCAAATCGTTTACCTTAAGCACCTGCGCCAACCTCCTCACCCAGATATGCTTTGATTACCGTTGGATTCTTGCTGATTTCAGCCGGAGTTCCCTCAGCGATGGTTTGACCGTAATCCAGAACTATAATCCGTTCGCAGATTCCCATTACCAGACTCATGTCGTGTTCAATCAAGAGAATCGTCAAACTAAACTTTTCCCGGATAAACTTGATTAGTTTCATTAAATCTTGAGTCTCTTGCGGGTTCATTCCGGCAGCCGGTTCATCCAACAGCAACAATTTTGGGTTAGTGGCCAGCGCCCTGGTTATCTCCAGCTTCCGTTGTTCCCCATAGGGAAGGTTCTTGGCCAACTCGCCGGATTTATTGCGGATATCGAAAATCTCGAGTAACGACAATGCTTTTTCGGTAATCCCCGCTTCTTCTTTATAATAAGCATTGGTCCGGAAGATGCCCTGCAAGGCATTGTAGCGAACGTTAAAATGATAAGCTATGCGGACATTATCTAAAACGGAGAGTTCTTTAAAGAGCCGGATATTCTGAAATGTCCTGGCCATTCCCATTTTGGTTATCTGGTAAGGCTTTAATTTATTGATCTTTTTTAAAGCATGTTTGGACTGAAAGAACATTTCCCCTTCCGAAGGGGTATAAACCCCGGTGAGCATGTTGAAGATAGTGGTTTTTCCGGCCCCGTTGGGTCCGATTAAACCCACCAATTCCCCTTCCTCCAGACTCAGGTTGAAATTGGAAACCGCTTTCAACCCGCCGAAAAACATGGAAATGTTGTTTGCTTTTAAAACAGTCATTGCCGTTCACCAGCTTTCAAAAAGCTTCTTTTCGCGGAGAAATTTTTTTGAACCCAGTTTTTCAGGTCTTCAACTATGCCCACCAGTCCCGAAGGTTTAAAGATCATGATCACTATCAAAATTAACGGGTAGATGACCAGCCGGTAATCTTGTAAGAACCTTAAGAATTCTTGTAAATAGGTGAGAATGAATCCAGTGGCCACCGTCCCGATAATACTTCCCATTCCACCCAAAACGACAATAACCAGAAAATTGGTGGAAGTCATGAAATTGAACATGGTCGGGTTGAGGTAACCGAAGAATAAGGCGTAAAGCCCGCCGCCGATACCGGCGATGAAAGCCGACAGTGTAAACGAGAACATTTTATAATAAAAAACATTAACTCCCATGGCATTGGCCGCCACTTCATCCTCCCGGATAGAGATAATCGCCCGGCCGTGGGATGATTTGATTAGATTACTTATTAGGATAATGGTGCCGGTCATAAAGAGAAATACCCAGATAAACGAGACCATCGGACTTAATTCATTGTTGTTGGTAAAGGGAGGAATCCCTTTTAATCCAGCCGCGCCACCGGTAATTTTATCAGCGTTAACCATCAATACCCTGATAATTTCTCCAAAACCAAGGGTGACGATGGCCAGATAGTCGCCTTTCAACCGTAAGGTTGGAAAACCGATTACCAAGCCGAAAGCCGTAGTAATGAAGCCTCCTATTAAAATGGCGGCCAGCATCGGATAATGCGCCTGCATCACCAGGACCGCGGTGGAATAAGCGCCAATCGCCATGAATCCGGCATGGCCCAGGCAAAGCTGTCCGGTGAAGCCGGAAATCAGATTGAGACTCAAGGCGATAATAACATTGATGGCTGCAAAAGTTAAAATCTGAGCGGTATAATCATCGATTACATCTAAATAAATCAAGCCCGCTATGACAATCAAACTAACCGAGACTGCGGCTGTAATCAGCCAGAAGTTTTTCATTCGCTTATTCATAGTTCTTTTCTCACCTCATACTTTCTCACTGACATCGCGGCCAAGAATACCGGAGGGCTTAACCAGAAGGATGATAATTAAGATTCCGAAAGCAATCGCATCGGCCAATTGGGAAGAGATAAAACCTTTGGTAAGGGTCTCGGCAATTCCCAAGATAAAACCGCCTACCATTGCCCCGGGAATGCTCCCGATACCACCTAAAACAGCGGCCACAAACGCTTTTAACCCGGGCATGAATCCCATCAACGGTTCAACCTGGGGATAAGCGCTGGCGAAAAGTATACCGGCCGCCGCAGCCAAAGCTGCGCCAATGGCGAAGGTAAAAGAGATGACTTTGTTTACATCGATGCCCATCAATAAGGCTGCTTTCTGATCATAAGAAACCGCCCGCATCGCCTTACCGATTTTGGTTGAATTGACGATAAAATTCAGCAGAATCATCAGGCCGATGGAGACCAGAAAAACTATGATTTGAATACGGCTGATTCCGACTCCGTGAAAGTTAATATTGATATTTGGAAGCGTGGGGAATTGTTTGGGATTGGGACCAATCTGCGGGACCACCCTGGCGCCGTTTTCCAGGAAAAATGAAACTCCGATCGCCGTAATAAGACCGTTTATTCTGGGCGCGCTCCGCAAAGGTTTATAACATGTCCTTTCCATAATGACCCCGATAATGGCACAGACAATCATGGCTACGATAAACGAAACAATAAAACTGAACGGAGTAACCAGCGTCGCGATTAAGACGAAGAACCCCGCGAATGCGCCTAACATTAATATATCGCCGTGGGCAAAGTTTATTAACTTGACAATACCGTAAACCATCGTATACCCAAGAGCGATTAGCGCGTAGATGCTTCCCAGGGATATGCCGTTAACCATCTGCTGTAAAAACTGTTGCATGAGTCCCATAGTCCCACCCCTTTACATAACATAAAATAATGGGAGAATTTCGATTCCCCCATTATTAAAACCATACTTTATTATACAGTACTTTGTAATTTTTTTGAAGTACAAGCTTTTACCTGTTACGGATTGACTGTTCCGGCATATTCAGTGGCTAATTTGCCATCGGCGCCTTTAACAATTCTCAACATAACAGCTGACTTAACGGGGTTGCGTTTCTCGTTAAATTTAATGTTACCAGTAACGAACTTCCGATCGGTCTCCATCATCGCCGCTTTGATCTTTTCGGGATCGGTCGAACCGGCTCTTTCGATGGCTTCAGCCAAAATATAAGTGGCGTCATAACCCAAAGCAGCCAGCGCGTTCGGTACGATCTTGTATTTTTCTTGATACTTTTTAACAAAAGCGGTTACTTCAGGATCATTAGCATCAGGGGAATAGTGGTTGCTGTAATAGCTGTTTAATGCTTCATCACCGGCGTTATTGGTGATCTCATCCCAACCATCGGCGCCCACCATCGGAATGGTTAGCCCTTGAGCCCTGACTTGTTTGGCAATCAAAGAAACGGTGCTGTAATAATCCGGTATAAATAAAACATCCGGTTTGGCCGCTTTAATCTTGGTTAATTGAGCATTAAAATCCTTGTCGTTGGTGCTATATGATTCGGAGGCCACAACCTCGCCGCCGAGTGATTTGAATTTGTCCGAGAAGTTGGTGGTCAAACCTTTGGAATAATCATTGGTAATATCGTACAAAATTGCGGCTTTTTTAGCCTTTAAGGTATCAAAGGAGAACTGGGCCACCACTTGTCCTTGGAAGGAATCATTGTAACAAGCCCGGAAGATATAATCCCCGGCGTCGGTAACAGTATCGTTAGTAGAAGAAGGAGAAATCAGAACGATCTTTTTGTCCTGAGCATCCTTGGTGATGGCTAAGGAACACTTACTGGTTAAAGCGCCTATAATACCGATAACTTTATCTTTGGCAACCAGTTTCATAAAAGCGTTTTTGGTCTTATCCGGGCTGGCTTCATCATCCTCAACGATCAACTTGATCGGTTTGCCGAGCACGCCGCCCTTGGCGTTGATCTCTTCAACAGCCATGGCAATCGCATCCCTGGTCTGGGTTCCGTAAGCCGAAACTTGACCGCTAATCGGTTGAATAGCTCCCAAATTAATGGTCTTGCTTTCGCCGCAGCCAGCAACGAGGGCCGCCACTACTACAAAAACTACCGTAACTAATAGAATCCTACTTTTGGTCACAACTACCCCTCCTTATAATTTTGAGTAAGAGATGGAAAAATGGCCTGGTTGATTTCTTCGGAAATCTTTCCAGAAATACATTCTTCATCTAATCTTAACTAAGAATATATCAGACAATTGCATCCATGTCAATAAATGCCTGAATGGAGAGAAATATTTAACATAATGATTACATATAACCGGAATAAAAACCCGACTTAGTGATGAGCTTTGATTTCGTCCAAAATTTTCCGGCTGATTTGGGCGACGGTTTGACCGCCCAATTCCCCGTCTTTCCGGGAGCGGACCGCCACCATCCCTTGCTGGACCTCCCGTTCGCCAACTACCAGCATATAAGGGATCTTTTGCATCTGGGCTTCCCGGATCCGGTAGCCGATCTTCTCGTTCCGGTTATCAATTTCGGCCCTGATACCTTCTTGACGTAATTGTTCCATCACTGAACGGGCATATTCCTGATTATCCGGCAAAACCGGCAATACCAAGGCTTGAACCGGGGCCAGCCATAACGGGAAGGCTCCTTCATAATGCTCCATCAATACTCCGAAGAACCGTTCCAGTGACCCCAGTAAAGCCCGGTGAATCATATAGGGCTGGTGGTCGGCGCCGTCGCTGCCTTTATAGGTTAAATTAAAACGCTCCGGCTCATTAAAATCAAATTGTATAGTTGAACACTGCCATTCCCGCCCCAAGGCGTCTTTGATCTTTAAATCGATTTTCGGCCCGTAGAAAGCGCCGCCGCCTTCATCGACTTCACTGGGAAGTCCGGTTTTTTCAATGGAGGCCCGCAAGGCCTCGGTCGCCGCTTGCCAGCGCTCCTCATCCCCCACCGATTTCTCTTTGGGTTTAGTGGCCAGATAGAGCTTGAAGTCTTCAAAGCCGAAAGAGCGGATCATATAAAGGCAGAAATTCAATACCCGGTTGATCTCTGCCTCCATTTGATCGGGGCGGCAAAAAATATGGGCGTCATCCTGGGTAAAGCCGCGGACCCGCATTAAGCCGTGTAAGACTCCGCTCCGTTCATAACGGTAGACTGTTCCAAGCTCGGCCCAGCGAAAAGGCAGATCCCGGTATGACCGGCCCTTGCTTTGATAGATGGCGATATGAAATGGGCAGTTCATTGGTTTGACATAATACGGTTGCCCGTCAATATCCATTGGGGCGTACATATTCTCATTGTAAAAGCCAAGATGTCCGCTGGTCTCCCAGAGATTACTCCGGCCTATATGCGGGGTATAAACAAGCTCATAACCGTTCTTATAATGTTCTTCCTTCCAAAATTGCTCAATCTGATGGCGGACTCTGGCCCCTTTGGGATGCCAGAGCACCAGCCCGCCGCCGATCTGCTCGTCGATGGAAAAGAGATCCAATTCTTTTCCGAGTTTACGGTGGTCGCGTTTGGCCGCTTCCTCCAGGAACTTTAAATAATCCTCCAACTCCGCTTTGGTCGGGAAAGCAGTTCCGTATATCCGCTGCAGCATCTCCCGGGAAGAATCCCCGCGCCAATAGGCCCCGGCAATAGACATTAATTTAAAGGCCTTCAGCCAACCGGTTCCAGGAAGATGGGGGCCCCGGCAGAGATCGGTGAAGTCGCCTTGTCTATAAAAGGAGAGCTTGCCGTCCTCCAAACCTTCCACCAATTCAATTTTATATTTGGCGTCCTTTTTTCGGAAATAGTCTAGAGCTTCATTTTTTGATAGTTCAAAACGCTCAAACGGCAAATTTTCCGCGACTATTTTGACCATTTCCGCTTCAATTCCGGCCAGATCCTCCGGCTTCAGCGTTTCCGGCAGCTCAAAATCATAATAAAAACCGTTTTCAATCGCCGGTCCAATCGCAAACCGGGCGCCGGGGTATAGTCTTTGAACCGCCTGAGCCATTATATGCGAGGCCGAGTGGCGCAATACCTCTAACCCCTCAGGATCGGAGGTTTTGATTAAACGCAGCGACACCTCCCCGGTTAACGGCCGGTTTAGGTCCACCATTTCTTCATTGGCTTTGGCTGCGATTACCTCTTTAGCCAGCCGCTCGCTGATTGACTGAGCAACTTGTAACGGATTGGTTCCATCGGGATATTCCCGCCTGCTACCATCGGGGAAAATAATTTTCATCAAGGATTCTCCTTCCATTGTCGATATTTTTCAAAAGCCTGGATAGCTAGTTCTTGATCGGCTTGAAAAGACAGCAATCCAATTTCAGTCTCCTCAAGCGCTTTAACGTCCGTAAAAAATCCCGGCTCCAGGATTATTTGTTTCGAAACAGCTTCCATCAGATACCAGAAGACTGTTTTTATATGTTTTTCCCCTTTTTCCCAAAAAGTATAGGAAGTCGAGCCCAGATCTGCCAAAATTCGGGCCGTCAGCCCCGATTCTTCTTTTACTTCCCGGAGCGCTGCCATCTCCGGAGTCTCACCGGGATCGATGTGGCCTTTGGGGAAAAGCCAAACCCCGTTGAAACGTTTCAAGATTACCAGTTTGTCCCCTAAAAAAACCAGCCCGCCGGCGCAAAGGTCTTTAACCATTCTTTCACCCAATCCAATATAAAGGATCAAAACACCCCGTCCCAAAAAAGGGACGGGGTTAACCGTGGTTCCACCCTTGTTGGTTTAAGTTTCTCATTGCGAAACTCCAAACCCACTTTGAGATAAACTTTAACGCAGTTAAAGCGCCGACTTAAACCGCTGAAGGCGGCCTCGCCGGAGCGTCCAAGGCGGTCTCGCCGTATCCGGCTGGAAAGTTCCCAGCTTCTCTCTCCTCTCTGAAAGCCTTTAACGGTTCGTTCCTCTTCATTCGCCAACCAAATATTGAATTAATAATAGTATAGATCTCCCTCCCGGCCAAGTCAATGATTTTCAAAGATAGATGTTAGCCGGCCAAAATCTGGGCAAACTTTTTCCTGAATCCCGGATGCTCCTGATAAAGCCGGTTTAATTCATTCCGTAAAGCCTCCCAATTATCTCTAAGCTCTTGATGATGGCAGATTTGCTTGTAGATAACCATCAATTCCAAAGCCAGTTTCCAGTAAACCGCCGTTTCCCGGGAGACCAAGGCTTTAATGAGGATAGGGTATATTTGCTCCGGGCTTGGGGGGACATAATCCGTAAACAGCCGGACCGCCAGCTGTAACAAGTCGTCATCCTCGATTATACCTTTTAATTGTTCTTCTATAAATTGATAATCCTGAAGATCAACGGCGATTTGGAGAGCCAAAATTTCCCGGTTTCCATCGGATAAACATTCCTTTATTCCCGGCAGATACCCCTTCAATTCCGAAGGATGGCCGGCCAACAATGTTTTTAACCGTTGGTACTCCTCAAAATTTGGCTCGGCTTTAAACAGGATAAAGCTTAATGAAGCCGCCTGTTTTAACTCGCCTTTAAGTTGGTGAACCTTGATTAGGCGTTCCTGGAAAGCCTTTTTCTCACCGGGAAAAGACCGCAGACCTTCTCTGGCTTTCCGGTAGGCTTCCTGAAGGTCGGTTTCCAGCAAACGATCGGTCAACCACAGCCAGCCGGCGGGGGAGGATTCCAAACACCGGGCTGCCTTCTCCACCCAAGTCGCAAACTGGCTATTTTCTTCAGCCAACCTGCTCGCCAATTCATAAAGCAAAATTAAATCCAGCAGCGGGGTTTCTATTGCCAACTTGGCTTCGAATTCCCTAAAAAATAAAACGGGGTCGGCGGCGCCAAGCTTGATTAAAGCTTCCCGAATGGGGACCGCCGCTCCGTATAATACAGGATTGAAATACAGATTCACCAGTTTCTCGGTGACGGTCCGGAGATAATTTGGGGGCTTGTTTGAAAGATTAGATAATCGCTGAAGTAGGTCCTCAAAAAGCCTTATAAGGCATTCATCTTGATAACTTTCAATTGAGGCCGCAAAGGCGGAAATTAACTCCGTAAACATGGCCGGAGCCTCAGGATCACCGGCGGTTAATCGATCAGATATTAATAGGACAAGCCTTTGCACCTGATCCCAAAGCTGCTCCACCCTGGTGGGGTTTATTTGCGTAAAGCCGAAAGTATTACGGATTAAATTGAAAATGCCACGGGCAGTGATGAATTCCCGCCCGGGATGGTTGGGTCTTAATTCCAAAAAATTGACGGGGTCCTTGGCAATTAAGCGTTCAAGAGTTTCCGGAAGCTTCGATTGGTGGTTTATAATTCGATCGAACTCCGGCCTCAAGTCGATAAACTCGTCTTTCTTTTCCAGCCAGCCAAGGGCCAGAGCAGCCATATGTTTGCAAAATCCTTGATAAGGGCATGAACAATCGCCTTGAAGCTTCGCGCCGTTAAAACTTAAATTGACCCGGTAGTTTCCGCCGGTTCCAATGACAATGCCCGCGATAACATTATCGAACCGGCAAGTTTTGCTAAGCTGCCCCTCTTGGAAATAGTTGACCCCCCGTTGGTAGATCTCCGGTGAAACCGCCGCTTCCAGGTGGACTTCTGAAAATTGTTCCCAAGCCATACTTGTCAATCCTTTAGATCAGGGATTTGCAAAAGCAACTCCAAATATGGAAACAAGCCAAATAAAAATGGCTTTTTAACTGGGCTTTTTTCTAAAAAACCGCCGCTGCTCAATTCTCCACATTTTCCACAAGTTATCCACAAAAACGAGGTTAATTTGACCAATTTCGGGGAGTTTTGCACACCGTCCACAATGAATACCAGTCTAATTTTGTCGAAAATTTAAAGCTGTTTTCCGGCCGCCTGAGAAATTGGAAAGTTATCCACAATTAGAGCCTTAAATCCGGTTGAGCGGTAATTTCCAAATTTCCGGGTCCCTCCGCCTGATAATGAAAGTAACCGGCGGCGGCAATCATGGCGGCATTATCGGTGCATAAGCTGAACTCAGGATAGAAAAGCGCTTTTCCCAGCCGGGATGCCTCGGCCTGACACCTTTGGCGCAAATAGGAGTTGGCCGCAACTCCCCCGGAGAGTAGAATTGTGTCTACATTATAATCTTTTACGGCTTGAAACAATTTGGCGGTTAATTGGTCCACCACTTGCCGTTGAAAACTGGCGGCGATTCCGGGGATATCCAGTTCCGCGCCTCGCTGCCGTTGATGGTGGAGGTAGTTGATAACGGCGGTTTTTAATCCGCTAAAAGAAAAATCATAGGTATTGGGCAATCCGCTGAATTGGGTAAATTCAATGCCGCCCTCGACCCCTGCCGCCAGTTTATCGATAAACGGTCCCCCCGGATAACCCAGCCCAAGCGCTCTGGCAATCTTGTCAAAGGCTTCCCCGGCCGCGTCATCTCTGGTTCGCCCCAGGATTTTGTACTCCCCCCACCTTTTTAGCAACAGCAAATCGGTATGCCCGCCGGAAACGGTTAGACAGATCAAGGGCGGCCTCACCTGGGAACGTTCCAGCACATTGGCATAAATATGTCCCTCAATATGGTTGACGCCAATAAAAGGAATGTGACGGGCCAGCGCCAATCCTTTGGCAAAAGACAGCCCCACCAATAGACTGCCGATTAAACCCGGTCCGTAAGTGGCGGCTATTAATTGAACATCCGCCAGATCAACCCCGGCCTCCTTTAGCGCCAGTCGAAAAACGGGTAAAACCGCCTCCAAATGGCAGCGGGCGGCCAACTCCGGGACCACCCCGCCGAACTTTTGATGGAGGTCGATCTGGGAAGAAATTATATTGCTGCGAATTTTAACTCCATCGGCCACCAACGCCACCGAGGTGTCATCACAGGAAGTTTCGATACCCAATACCAAAAAATCAGCCATTTATGCTCTAATTCCTTTTTATTATTAGCAGGGCGGCGGGTTATTAAATAAGAGGCTTTTCGCTTATAACCCGGATTTATTTATTTCCTTTGCCAATCTTTTTATTTTCCCAACCTTTAAAAAAACAGGGGTTCATTGGCGGCTGTTTCAACCAGTTTTCGAAGCTCCTCCGACTTTTCGCTAATGTTTAAAGCTACCCGGTTAGCTTCCTTCACGTTAAGCTGATAGTCAAGAACTTCTAAATTATAGTGTTCCGAATTTATGGCCTGCTCTGCCAGAACTGATATTACCGCGGTTTCTTCCAAGAGAACACCTAGCATGTTTAAGGTAGCTTCCACCGCCTTGGTGATTTGCGAAATTACTTCCTGGCCGCCGCGGGCTTTTTCAAAAAGAGCCTCGCAGATGGCCTCAACCTGCTGGTAATCGGTTGCGGGCGCCGGCCGGTTATTGATTAAATTCAGTATTTGCCCGTTCTTCACCTGAGTCTCGTGTAAAAGTTGATTTAATTGCCAAGAAGCCTTTTTCGAGTTATCCACCAGTTTTGAGATTTCCTTGGCTACGACCCCGAATCCTAAACCTTTTTCACCGGCCCTAGCCGCTTGAATGGCTGTATTTAAAGCCAGCAATTGCGTTCTCTCGGCTACATCCTCAAAAATTTTAATAGTTTCACCGATTTTCACTGAAGTATCGGCCAAATTCTCAGCTAAATCATTAAGCATGCCTGAGGCATCCGGATAAGTTACCGGTCGTTTTAAAATTCCCTTGGTCTGGTCTTCGGCCGTCATTAGTTGAGCGCGGCAATCACCCAATAAATCTCCAATTTTGGAAGAAATTTCCCAAACCGCCTCTGGTTGGTTTTCCAGGTAGGCAAATTCCTCTTTTGCCTGGCTTATCAGTCGTTCTTGGTCCTTTAAATTGGAGACCACCAGTTCGGCTACTTGTTGCACTTGAATGGCAAAAAGTTCGGTTTTCCGAATCTCAGTGACGAACTCTTTACATAAGGCCTCAAACCGTTGAATAGTGTTTTTGGTCTCTACAAAAGCCGAACCCATATGAGATAAAGACTCTTTAAAAAGGAGTCCCGCTTTGCCCAGTCCATCGGCTGAAGAGATGGGTAAAAAAACATTAAAAACCCGTTGAGCGCTGGTAAAGGTTTCCGTCATCAATTCCGCCGGTTCAACAATGGATCTGACGGCGGATATCAATAAAAGACAACCCCCGAAAAGGAAGAGCGTTATTAATAGTACTGTTGGAATCAGTATCCAAAGTTGATTGCGAAGCGGTTGCCAAAGATGCCCCCGGTAATACAAGTCTTCCATTTTTTCCAGCTTGCTTAGATCCTGGAAATAATTCCGATACAGTTTTTGAATCTCTAAATACCGGGTTTCGGTTAAACCGCTTTTGTTATAAAGAAAGAGCCGGTTTCTCAAAAGCCGGTAGCTTCTGGTCAGCGATTTCCCGTCAATCACTTTGAAATCAGCTTGAAGATCCCTGATGGCGGAATCAAGCCCGGTCAAAACAGCGCTTACATCTAAACCGTTTCCATTAAGCAACCCAGATTGGCACCTGCTGATAATCAACGGGGACCTTTCCTTTAAAAATTGGATATTGGTGGTAATATGCCGGTGAAACCGTTTTAACCCTGCGGAATCAGTAAATAAATCTTGATAAGTCCAGCCGATAGCAGCGCCTAGGATGAAAATTGCCGCCAGAAAGAGAATGGAAGCTCCATATACCTTTTTGCCAAAACTGATCCGGGAGCAAAAGCCGGTTCCATCAAAGGATTTCTTCAAAGGGAATACCTTTTTCGACTGCCGCATTAGCTTTCCTCCAAAACCGGCTTATAATAAATCTTGGATAACCTTTGTTTTAACTCTTCAATCTGGTCGTCTAATTCACCGGCTGATGCAACCAGCTTGTCGGTTTCAATAATTACATCCAAAGCAGCCATTGTCCGGTGATAGTTTTCAGGCCCTTGATCTTTTAAACTATTCAAATTGGCGATTGACTTTTCGATCGATTGGCCTTTAGACTCAAGTTTTTCAACCAAATATACATAACCGTTTAACTGATGAAGGTAATTAAGGAAACTATCCCCATAATTTCTTAACGGCGTTAGAAGTTCGTCTAAATTTTTCTTTTCCAGTTTATTCTGGGTGAGAGAAATTTCCAAAAGCCGGAGAGCCGCAGTTGTCTTTTTGTTGATTAAAGCCGCCATATTAGTTAAATTCTTAGAAGCAGCAGTAATTTTAACGGCTAATTCTTCAATTTCCTGGGCGGCAAAGCCGAAGTCGCCGCCGATTCCTCCCGCTCTGGCAGCTTCAATCGAGGCGTTTAACGCCAGTAACCTTGTCTGTTCGGAGATGCCGTAGAATACCGCGATGGTTTGTTGAATCTGTTCCAATAGGGACTTCAATTCCCTTAATTTATCCCTGACCTCCTCGAAATACCGGCCCTTTTGTTCAATTCCGGCGCTAACCGGCATCAGCAATGAAAGCTCCCGTTCCTGGGATTCCCGGAAACTTTCTACTGATTCTAAAAGCTGCGCGATCTCCCTTTGGGAGGTTTCCAGATTTATGTTGCGGGATTTGATTCTCTCGGCCAAATCCGGGAATTGTTCAAGCCTTTGGTAAGCTTCCCCCACCGTATCTTTTAAATTGTCTTTAATCTTAAGGTGTTGATCCTCATTACAAGTCAGCCATTCGCCGAGTTGCCGAATGAGAGGAGCGAGCCCTTCCACCTCGGAAATAATCACCTGATACCGATCGGTCAATCTTTGGATATAGCCGTTAAGCGCGGTTTGTAGATTAGAAAATTCGGCGGTGTTGTAGGGGACGGTTTTTGGCTCCAGCTTTCCCTCTTTAAATTCCTGCGCCAACTGCTCGTAATGTTTTAAGGCTTTCTGGTGCCCTTTAACCTCCTTGAAAACCAGGCATAACCAGAGAAAAGCGGCAATCAGCAAAAAAAGACCGCTTGCTACCGGCAGCCACAGGTTTTCCATTGAGACCGCCGGCGGTTTTTGCCGGAGTGCCCGTATTTTCGCCTCATAATTCCCCAAATATAATCGGGACTTTTCAACTTCGGCCCAGATTTGATAATAATTTTGGAAAGCAACCGGTTCCGAAAGATATCCGGCGATCCGCTTTAAACTATCCTTTAAAAACCGGATTTCCGGGGAAGTATTACCGGAAGCGAGCAATTTCCCGGTAAAGCGAGTTAACTGGTTTACGATAAGTTTGGGGGAACCGGTTGCCAGGCCGGCCAATTTATCGTTGTAAACAACCGGTAATTGCCCGAGACCCGATTTTAGCTCCGAGATTATCCTTAGTTCCTCATCCAACGGATCCCTTTTTATTAATCTTTGATTGGCCTGAAATAAAAGGGTAAATCCGGCGCCAAGTTCGCTCAGAACTATAATCAACATTACCGCTGCAATAAAGACAAACCTGTTCCGGCTAGAGGCGGCGGTTTTTTTCAACCCGTTTTCGAACCGGAAGAATACGGAAGCAATCTTTGCCGGCCACTCTTTAAAACCGGCCTTCTTCAACTTTGGAATCTTCTTTAAGAGCTTCAACGGAGCTTCTCCTTCCAAACACTCTCGGAAATAACCGGAGCTAAAGCGAATACACTTGAGCGCCGCTGAGCAAGGATATTCCGCTATCCCGGAGTAAACCAATAGCCCGATCGATATCCTCGACCCGGAAAACAACCACCGCATCAGCGCCGGACTTTCCCACGAAAGCATACATATACTCAATATTAATTTTGGAATTATTCAAAACTCCGAGGATCCCGGCTAAACCTCCCGGTTTATCAGGAACCTGGACGGCAAGGATCTCGGTTTCACTTACGGTGAAGCCTTCTTCTTTCAATATCCGGCAGGCCTTCTCCGGATCGCTTACTATTAACCGCAAGATTCCGAAGTCGGTGGTGTCGGCGATTGCCAGGGCGCGGATATTAATGCCGTTATTGCCCAGAGTCTTGGTTACTTCGGCTAAACGCCCGGATTTATTCTCTAAAAAAACGGAGATCTGATTTACTTTCATACTGGCGCTCCTCCTCGTTCCAAATTTGATCATTCGCTTGTTAACAAAAAATACCTGCAAATTATGGTAAGAATATTAACCGGAGTAAACATCCCGGCGGTCGATAACCCGTTTAGCTTTGCCCTCGCTCCGGGGAATTGTTTTCGGCTCGACCAGCTTGATCCGGGCGGAAATACCCAAGGTGCTAAGGATTTCTCTTTTAATCTTCACTCCCAGCTCTTCCAGTTTCCGGACTTCATCGGAGAAGAGCTTTTCCGAGACCTCAACCCAAATCTCCAAATCATCAAGGTTTCCGTCCCGATCCACGATCAGTTGATAATGGGGCTCGGTCTCCCCGATCTCCAGTAATACGCTTTCAATCTGCGAAGGGAATACATTTACCCCGCGGATGATCAACATATCGTCGGTCCGGCCCATCACCCGGTTCATCCGGAGGTGGGTACGTCCGCAAGGACAAAGATCCCGGTATAAAATACTGATATCCCGGGTACGGTAGCGGATCAAGGGCAAAGCCTCCTTAGTGATGCAAGTAAAGACCAGTTCTCCCTTTTCGCCGTAGGGTAACACCTGGCCGGTTCCAGGATCGATAACTTCCGCTATAAAATGGTCCTCCCATACATGAAGACCGTTTTGAGCGGAACATTCACTGGAGACACCCGGTCCGATAATCTCACTAAGGCCATAAATATCAATGGCCTTGATATTTAATTTTTCCTCAATCTCTTTCCGCATATTATTGGACCAGGGTTCGGCTCCGAAAAAACCGACTTTCAGTGGCAGATCTTTGATATTAATCCCTTCTTCGGCTGCTCCTTCAGCCATATAAAGGATATAAGAAGGAGTACAGGCAACGGCGGTAGTCCGAAAGTCAGCCATTATCTGGAGTTGCCGCTTGGTGTTTCCGCCGGAAATAGGTATTACCGTCGCCCCGAGCCTTTCAGCGCCGTAATGGACCCCCAGGCCGCCGGTGAATAAGCCGTAACCATAAGCAATCTGAACGATATCTTTCCGGGTGACTCCGCCGCTTCCCAAGGTCCGGGCCATTACCTCGGCCCAGGTGGCGATATCGTTTTTGGTATATCCGACCACCGTCATCTTGCCGGTGGTGCCGGAAGAAGCGTGAATCCTGACCACTTCATCCTGGGGCACGGCAAATAAACCAAAAGGATAATTATCCCGCAGGTCTTGTTTGGTAGTGAAGGGCAGTTTTTGAATATCATCGACCGCATTAATCTCCTCCGGTTTTACGCCGGCCTGGTCAAATTTTTGACGGTAAAAAGGCACATTGTGATAAACACGTTCCACGGTTCTCCGTAATCTTTGGGCTTGCAGTCTCTGAAGCTCCGCCCTTGGCATTGTTTCCATTTCCTGATTCCACATTTAACAATTCCTCCTTTAACCTTAGTCATCTTAGGGTTTTCAATTACTTATCGTTCCTGAAAACCGGGGGCAATTTTGAAGATAAAAGCAATCACCTCCAATAAACCACTAAAAAAGCCCTCCGTCTCTTTTATGAGACGAAAGGCTTACTTTCGCGGTACCACTCCAATTGACCATATGGGTCCACTCTTCCAACCGCAATAATCAATCCGCCGATACGTCAGCAATCAAATATTAGGGTTGTTCCTCGCTAACGGTAGGACTCCGGCCCCGCCTAATACCCATACCGGCGATATGAGATTCAACAGGCAACTCCGAGGCGAACTTCCTGGCGGCGACATAAACCCGCTCTCACTATTCCGGGCTCGCTTTGTTAAGTAAACCGCCGGTACTTTTCCTCTTCAACGTTATTTGAACATATAATAAAATATGTGAAATTAGTTAGTGTTTGTTGAAAAACGTGTTACAAAAACCTTGAAAAATCAATCGCCACCCCTTCAGGCCGGATTATAAATATGGTAAAATGGGCTTGGAGGTGCGCCAATGCTAAAGATATTCGATGA
>JBLNCU010000071.1:0-21776 GCA_050260935.1 Bacillota bacterium | reverse complement strand
CCATTCCCGACGATCTGGCCTTTGTGCAGGCGGCGGTTAAATACAATCTGTTGATCGTTCCAGGGAGCGGTTTCGGTATGCCGGGCTATTTCCGGATCGCTTATTGCGTTTCCCGGGAGGTTATTAAAAACTCCCTGCCGGCCTTTACCAAACTGGCTAAAGAGTTTGGTCTTGGGTGATCTTGTGCGTCTTAACTTATCCCCGGAATCCGGAAGAGTTTAGTCCCACCTGATGCGGCGAGGGGGACCAGGGCGTCGACCTTCTTTAATAACAACGTCCTGCCAAACGGCGATATAAAGGAAATCTCATTTCCGGTGATCTCATCCTTCAGCGGGGAAACAATTTTAAGCTGCCCGACATTGCCGGCTTCGTCTTCGAGCTTTACTTTGCTGCCCATTATCATATACGGGAGCCGGTTTTCGCCAATTTTACAACTTTACCACTTAGGAGAGCATTCATTTTCGCCGGGTATTCTCCCGGAAAAGCCTTCATCTCCTCCCGTTCGCCGGAGCCTTCCGTGAAAAAAAGTCCATTAGTTGAACCATGTTTTCCCCCGGCCCGACAAGCCGTTTAACCACGAATGAAAAGCCTCTTTGGTTAAAAAAACCTGCTCCATGGCAGGCTCCTTTGTTTGTTAAACATTTGCTTTGATAACTTGCAGATTTGGGTCTCTCCATAACTTGCGTATGACACCGGTCACCAAGTCCGGGTTCCCGCTGGTGTAAAAGGTCTCTTTGCCGGGAGCAGTTTTAACAGTGGCCAGGTCCCGCAGCGCCAGTACCCGGGCGGTCTGCTTGGCCACGGCCAGCCCGGTGTCAAGGATAATGACGTTGGGGCCGCAGATTTTTTGGGCCACTCCCCGCAAAAACGGGTAATGGGTACAGCCCAGCACCAGTGTGTCAATGCCTTTTCCCAGTAAAGGTTGGAGATATTGACGGAGTAAAGCCTCGGTCTCCGGAGTTTCAACCTTGCCTTCCTCAACAATTTCAACCAAACCGGGCGCCGGTTGAGTGTAAACCTCGACCCCGGTGGCGTATTTCTCTACCAGCACGGAAAAACGCTCGCCGGTTAAAGTCATATTAGTCGCCAAAACCCCGACTTTTCCGTTGCGGGTAATCTCATGGGCTGGTTTAATCGCCGGTTCGACTCCGACCACCGGAATCTCACGATGTTTGGCGCGAACTTCGTCAAGGCCGGCTACACAGGCTGAATTACAGGCCACAATCACCATTTTAACTCCCAGGGATATTAAAAAATCGGTAATTTCCAGTGAGCGCCGGCGGATCTCTTCAACCGGTTTGACGCCATAAGGACAATGAGCCGAATCCGCCAGATAAACCAGATCTTCAGCCGGTAACAACTTTCTGGCCTCCAATAAAATGGACAAGCCTCCCACTCCTGAATCAAAAGCCCCTATTGGAGCTGAGTTTGACAATCCCGCCACCTCGGTAAATTAAAATTTAAGGACTCACGTCTGAAATTATACCATAACACCGGAAAAATTTAAAAGCTTCGCTATTGGCCAGGGGTAATCTTTGTCTCATAAAAGATTACGGAGAGGACATATTAATAAAGTGTACCATTCCGGGGGGATGGTGGAAAATGACGAACCCTTTTCAAAACAAACTCCAAAAACTGGCTGTAAAAAAAATCAACTTCTCCTTTATCGGTTTTGCCCTGGCTTTAATCCTTTCAGGCTGGCTTCTGTTGGCCCTCTATCTCCCCCTGCAGCCTCCCCGGATGCCCCTGGCCTCCGAAGTATACGATCAACAACAAAATCTGGTTACTACCTTTTTTCAGCAAAACCGGCGTCCCGTGTCCCTAAGTGAAGTGCCCCCGTTTCTGCTGAAGGCGTTTTTGGCCGTTGAGGATCACCGCTTTTACCAGCATCATGGGATCAATCCGGGACGGATTGCCAAGGCCCTGTTATATGATATAACCCACCATAGCTGGGAGCAGGGCGCCAGTACCATAACCCAGCAGCTAGCTAAAAACGCTTATTTGGATCAGGAACGCACCTGGTTGCGAAAGCTGAAGGAGCTTTTTTATACCATCAAGCTTGAGCTCCACTTGACCAAGGATCAAATCTTCGAGTTGTATTTAAACCAAATCTATTTCGGGCACGGAGCCTACGGCCTGAAAATCGCCGCTCAGACTTATTTTAACAAAGAGCTTAACCGGCTGGACGAGGCTGAAATGGCCTTGCTGGCTGGGCTGCCTAAAGGGCCGGCCTATTTCTCCCCCTATCTACACCCGGAGGCAGCCAGGCGGCGGATTGTTGAAGTACTCCAAAGGATGCTGGAGTCCGGTTTCATTACTGCTTCCCAATTTAAGCATTACCGTTCCAAGCGGCTGCATCTTCCGGGGATTGAGGCGAAACCGCCGCCGGCCCCTTATTTCCTGGACCTGCTTCAGGAGGAAATCAATAAGATCTTTCCGAAAGAACCCGGACTGATTTACCGGGCCGGATTACGGATCGAAACTACACTCGATCCGGAACTGCAGCGTATAGCCGAGCAAACACTATCCCAAGGCCTCCCGAAATTGCTCAAGGACAGCCAGGGCCTTTTACAGCCTCAGGGGGCGCTGGTGGCCATCGATCCGGAAAACGGGGAGATCCGGGCCCTGGTAGGGGGAACCGACTTCAACAAATCGCAATTCAACCGGGTTACTCAAGCCCACCGGCAGCCGGGCTCCGCCTTTAAACCGCTTCTCTATGCCGCTGTGTTGAGCGATGGTTATACTTTAGCGGATCATATCGATTGCGCCCCGGTAACCTACCGCTTGGGAGCCAACCTTTACCGTCCAACCGACAATTCCGACGAATCCCGGTCGGGTTTGTTATCGATCCGCCAAGCGCTGGCCTGTTCCAGCAATGTTGTTGCCGTCAAGCTCCTCGCTAAAATAGGTTCGGAGCCGGTTATCGCCCTGGCCAAACAATTGGGAATAACCTCTCATTTGCCTTCCCAACTATCGCTGGCGCTTGGTTCCGGGGAAGTAACCCCTCTGGAGCTTAGCGGAGCTTACTTACCCTTCGCTAACGGGGGTTTAAAGATCACCCCCACCGCTATCCGCCGGATCCTTGACCGCAACGGCCGGGTTCTCTACCGATCTCCGGTGGAGCATCCAAGGGTAATCAGCCCCGGCATAGCCTTTCTGGTTACCCAGGCATTGACCAGCGTCTTGCAGAAAGGCGGGACCGCCGCCAATATCGGTGATCTGCTTGACCGCCCGGCCGCCGGCAAGACCGGGACCACCGAAGAAAACCGCGACGCCTGGTTCTTAGGCTATACCCCGGATTTATTTACCTGTGTCTTCGTGGGCTGTGATCACAACGAACGCTCCCTGCCGGGAGCGGCCAACCGGATTGCCGCTCCCATCTGGGCCGAATTTATGAGCCGGGCGCTGGCGGAAAGGCCGGTCCGGGATTTCCTGATCCCCGGGGATGTGACTGAAGTGGGGATCTGCGCCGAAACCGGCGCCAAAGCCACTTCTTTCTGCCCCAGGCAGCCGGAATTTTTCTTAAGCGGCACCGAGCCCACCGGATTCTGCCAAAAACACCGCTTTATCAATCTGGAGATCTGCTCCCGCTCCGGCCTTCTGCCCGGGTCATACTGCCGTCGCCTGGAAATCAAACAATTCCAGTTGGGGCAGGAACCCGCCAAAACCTGCGACCTCTGTGGAAAACCGCGCTATCTCTTTGACTGGTTCCGCCGGATTTTCCGCCGCCATCACTAAATCTCGAATTTCAAAAACCGCTTCCCCTCTTTGACGCCGGTGAATATATTATAGCAGTACTAGAGCCTGGTATTTGAAGGCTTATTTTCAGCGCCAAAGCGAGCCATGGAGGGGTGGCCTTGAATAATGAAAAAAAGATCCCCATTGAAGAATTGGCCTTGCTCTGGGTTACCACCATGATTCATCATCTGCGCGGGATCCCGTCCAAACTCGGGGAAAATCATAGCCTCACCCGGCTTGTGCGCCAGGACTTACTGCAGTTTATAGCCATCGCTGCTCAATTGGAGATGCTGCTGTGCACTAGGCCCGCCAACCCCTGGGCCGAGTATTTCTGGCGCCAGAACTTCGTTTATTACCTGACCCAAATCATCCGCCGCTCGCAAATCTTCTTCCGGCATCTCTCCGAATCCTGCCTTGAAAAGAGTGAAGGGTGAAGTTTGAAAAGCATGCGTCTCGGCAAGCCCACCCATCCCTATCTGTAAAAGAAGGCGGAGACATTCCGCGCTCCGGCGGCATTTCACATGCCGCGCTTGCGCAACCCATAAAGAATAAAAACTTATGATTCAATTTTAAAATCCGGCGCTCTCACCCCGGATGCGCCGGGTGGAACCTTTAACTTCCATGGATGGAAGTTAGTTCGGCGTAAGCTGGAATGCAATAGCCGAACTTCCTTTAATTTCCATAGATGGAAGTTAGTTCGGCGCGAGCCGGATCTGGCCATGGAGGGCCAACTCCGGGCGAAGGCAGGAGGCCGGGAGCCGGATCTGGCCATGGAGGGCCAACTCCGGGCGAAGGCAGGAGGCCGGGAGCCGGATGCGATAGGCCGTACTTCCTCAATTTACATAAATGCCACTCTTTTCTGCCATTAACCTCCAATTATGACAACTTCAAACGGATCTGGGCGTGCCACTGATTCCCAAAAGGAACTTACCAGCTTGTAAAGAAATTGTTAGTATTAGAAAAAGCCTGACAGGTAGGAACGGCTTTCCAGCAATAATTTCAATACAACACTGCCACGGTTATTTTATTCTATGCAGCATTATCCGTACCCTTCTTTGCAGCAGTATTCAAGGCCAACTTTTTGCCCGATGCAGTGGACAAAAAGGAGCTGAGAATGTGCAGGTAAGAAAGTTTTTGGTTTCGGCTTTAGTCTTTGGAAGCTTGACTTTAACCGGTTCCGCGGCCTGGGGACAAACATATTATGTACAACCCGGTGATTCTTTATATAACATCGCTGCCCGCTACGGAACCACTGTATCATCTCTGGTTCAGGCCAATGGTCTCTCCAATTCGCAGATTTATCCCGGACAAGCCCTGAACATTACCGCCCCGAACGCCGGTTCGTCATCTGGATTTAATTATACGGTCCGGCCGGGGGATACCTTGTATCTGTTGTCGCAAAAATACGGAGTCTCGGTTAACGCCCTAAAACAAGCCAATAACCTGTCAGGAAGCACTCTTTGGGTCGGGCAGCAGCTTAAAATTCCCGGCCCGGCCGTTAGCGGCGGCTCTTCCGCCACTTATCGCGTTCAGGCGGGCGACTCCCTGTACTTGGTGGCACAGAGATACGGAATCAGCGTTGACGATTTGCGCAGGGCCAACAATCTGAGTTATGACGGGACGATCTATCCCGGCCAGGTTCTGACTATCCCCAAGACAAGCAGTAACACCGGAGTCGTTAATTATTACGGATTCCAATTAAGCCAAGGCGATATCGATCTTTTAGCGAGGCTGGTAACAGCTGAGTCCGACGGCGAGCCGTTTGAGGGGCAAGTTGCGGTGGCGGCCACCATTTTGAACCGGCTGCGGGATCCCCGCTATCCGAAGAGCATTCCGGGAATTATTTATCAGGTTGACAATGGGAGTTATCAATACAGTCCGGTGTTGGACGGCCGGATCAACCAGCCGGCCAGCGCCAGCGCCTACAGGGCGGTCCAGTCGGCCTGCTCCGGTTGGGACCCCAGCAACGGGGCAAACGGGTTTTACAATCCGTCCAAAACAACCAACCAATGGGTGCGCTCGCATCCGGAAACCGCGGTTATCGGGAATCATGTATTCTTCAGCTATTAAAAGTCAAGTTTCGCTTTTAAACCCGCTTACGGAGCGGGTTTTTTGTTGGGATAATGCCGGCCAACCCTCCGTCTTGTTTCAAGTCGCTGCAATTTGATCGCCGGTGCTGGTTGCCGGTTAAAAACTGCTTACCGAATGTTATGGCTTAAACCTGAGAACGCAATCCCAGTGCGCCCGTATTGCTCGTAAATAAAGGGGATAAGTGAGCCGGGGTTGGGCCGGCCAGTGTATAATTAATAGATGCCGCGGATACCGTATTGCTTGAAGATTCGTTCATGAATAGCGCTCAATTCATAACCCTCCGGTACCTGCTAGTCTCAGAAATGACATGACATACGAAATGAGACTTTCAGCGCCCATATTGAGATTCGGGCCGCGTTCCGTCAGCCCGTCGAAACACCCTCCGCTCTTCCGATCCACCAGATTGATTCCCTTGGAATTGTCCCCATTATACCAGGCATGGCATTTTTGGGCCATTTGCAGATAGCTCTTTTCCCCGGTTGTTTCAAAGGCTTCCAGGTAGGTTAGAACCGCTTCACAGGCCTCAATGGGTTGTTCGTCGAATTCGGCCGGGGTTCCTCCCTTCACGAGCCATCCGTGGCAACCAACGGGCTTAAAATATCCATCCTTAAATGTTAACTTACTTAAAAATTCCAGGCTCTCCTCCGCCACAGCCAAAAACCTTGCCTCTCCCGTAATCCGGTAAGCTGCCAAGAGGGACCAAGGGAGCACGTGGTTACTATAGGCCACAATATGTTCAAACCATTTCCACCTTTCGTCCTTATATTTCTCATACTGTTCACAAAGCGTTCGGGCTATTTTAAACACCAGCCTTTTGGCATCTTCGCCGCCCAGATGCGCCAAGCCGATGGTGGAATAGGCTTTGGCTCGTGGCGCACTAAGGAACGTCGTGTGAGGGATGGCTTCATTCAAAAGGTGAACGAAAGCGTGTTTAACCCCTTGAGGGGTAGCCGCGTGTGAAACGGCATACCCTAAAGCCCAGAGGCAACGGCCGAAACAATCCTCCGAACCTTCCTCATCAAGCCATTTCCGATCATATCCCATTACGTTTTTAAAGGCGCCTTTTGAATTCTGGGCGTTGAGAATAAATGAGGCATACCGGTAAACGAGATCCAGATACTTTTTCTTTCTATATCGTTCATAGAGCATTAACGCCATAATCAAGGCCCTGGCGTTGTCATCCGTCGTATAGCCATGACGGGGGTCCGGGATTCCAAACTTCCCATGCTGCAGCATGCCGGTATCGTCGGTCAGCCGGAAGATATAGTCGTCTTTCAAAACCACATTGGAAGCCGGCTTTCCCATATCACACCACTACGCTACCGGCATACTTCGTTTCTTCAAGGGTATCGATAAATAGCTTCGTATAATGGTTGGCCACATAATTCCAGATCATGGTCCGTCCGAGACTTAAGGTCCGCTTCTCCATTTCTTTTTTGGCTTCGGGATGCGCCAACACGTACCGGATATGTTCTGCTAGAGAATCCGCATCTTGAAACTCCGCCAAAAGATCCCGGCCATCAGATAACATTTCTTTGGCATAACTGTACGGCGTGGACACAATGACCCGGCCGTACCCGACGGCGTAGGCCAAGGTTCCGCTGACGGCCTGATCCTTTTCAAGGTATGGCGTCATATAGATGTCGGACAACTGAAGATAGTGAATGATTTCGTCCTTGGAAAGGTATTTATCGACGAACCGCACATGATCCTTAATTCCAAGCCGATCAACCATTTCCATCAGTTTCTCCCGGTAGACCTCGCCGGATTCTTTTTTGACGCAAGGGTGTGTCTGGCCAAGGATGAGATAAACTACGTCCTTATACTCTTTAGCCACCTTGGCAATGGCCTCGATTCCGTATTCCAGCCCCTTCCCGGGACTTAACAGCCCGAAGGTGCTGATTACGTTGCGGCCGGATAGCCCATTTTTTTCCTTGATTTTTTCCCTGGATTCAAGGAGCCGGTAAGGGACCCCGTGGTGGATCATCTCGATTTTGGAATGGTCTAGGCCGTATACCTTTTCGAGAATGGGTTTGGTATTTTTGGCCATTGTGACGACTTTGGCGCTTTTCTGACCAAGCAACGTCAATATTTTTCGTTGCTTTTCCGACGGGTTGGGCAGGATAGTATGGAACGTTGTAATAAAAGGTATTTGAAGATGATCAACTAGGTCCAGGATATATTCACCCGCTTCGCCGCCGAAGATGCCGTACTCATGCTCGATGACCAGAAGCTCTATATCGGAATTGTTGATGGCGTCCGCCGTTTTCAGATAGCTATCCCGATCATACTGCGAAAGCTCCATGATCACGCGATCGCTGTAGTTATACACGTTATTATTTACAGCGATGACCTTCGGTCGATTGAGCAGCACCACTTTATCAAGTTCCCGGACTAGATCTTGGGTAAAGGTGGCCAATCCGCATTCCCGGGAGGGGTAGGTGCTCAAAAACGCGACATTCCGGTTCCTGTTTGAAACCATTTTAAAAACCTCCTTATCATCGTTTTTTATACCGCTGCCGGGTGGCTGAAATTACAGGGTAAAACAATGTCGGATTCCATGTCGACCTGAGTTGCCGCAATAGTGGCGAGCGCCCCTTTTGCCTTATGGAAGCGAATCATTTCCAAAATATCGATATTGCTGATAATGTCGGCGTTCCTATAAAGGGGATCAAAAAAGCGCTTTAAAAATCCTTCTAGTTTTGTTGATAAAATATTAATAACGAATGAACGCTATAAATATCGATATCAATAAAGTTAAAAGGAATATTAAAACGCTTTGTTAGCACTATCTACTGGTGAGTGCTAAATATATTTTATTAAGCCTTCATTTTTTTGTCAACTGATCTCCCTGAAAAATCCATTCCGGTTTTTGAGTTCATTCGGGACTGTGAGCCAAAATTCGGGATCGAGGATACAAAATAAGATGACACTTATGAAGGCCGTGTTGAAAAACACGGTCTTTTAGTTTGGAGTAGGCCCGAGAAACCGGCTAAAAACCTGGTGAGCGACTCCCCATTTGACCTTGAGGAGAGTTCCCTTCAAGTTGAGGATCTTTTCCTCAAGTTGAAGGATCCTTTCCTCAATTTGCAGGAATCGATCCTCAAGATGGAGGATCTTTTCCTCAATTTGCAGGAATCGATCCTCAAGATGGAGGATCTTTCCCTCAATTTGAAGGATTCGTTCCTCAAGTTGTAAGAATCGATCCTCAAGCTGAAGGATTAACTCCTCGACTTGGAGGATCTTTTCCTCAATTTAAAGGATTGTTCCCTCAACTTGTGGGGTGGATCCGCAACTTATAACGGGTGGGTCAAGAATTTTGGGGTGTTAGCCAATACCATTAGGGATATAACCGGTTCTCTCTTTTGTTTTTGTTCATTTAAGATTTCGCCTTTCCTTTGGATTATACTTGATTTCTGATCTGAAAGGTTAAAAGGGCGGTGGGTTTTGTATGCTCATTGACAACTGATAACTGTTCATTGTTTACTGTCCAAAGGCTACCCGTGTCCCAGGACGGGACGAGTCGCGGTGGACAGGGATGTCCAAAAGCGACCCTCTGTCCCTGAAAGGGACGACCACCATGCTTCGTAGTTTTATTTAATTAATAGCTGATAACTGTTCTCTTGTTCGATAACGTATAATATTATGTGCAAAATTAAAAAGGGAGACTTCCCATAGTAAATCGTCATTGGCCAATAAAACCAAAAAAGGAGGTCCCCCTTATGAAAATGCCTCAAGATATTTCATTAAATAAATTGGCAACAAAAGCCGAAATATAATTATGGGCCCAATCCCGGCAAATAAATTCTTTTCTACGATTACCACGGGGTAAATCCAAATTGGGCAATAAATGTTTCATTATTTTCCAATTTGTTGTATACTATCTTCAGAATAAATTGCTATTACTATGTTTTGTTCCCTCTTTTATGCGCGAAATCTTAGCTTAACTGCAACGCTACATTGACGATTGCAAAAGATAAAGACCTTCAAAGGCGGGTGACTTTGAAAAGTTATGAAAACTCCCGGACTGGAAATCTTGAACATTAAAAATCCCTGGTTCATGGGTATCATCAGCGGAGCTATCCTGGTGGTCATCGGGGTTGTCTTCTTCTCCATCTCCGAATACAGAAAAAGAAAAATAACCCTGGCCCACAGAAAAATGATCCTCGAAAACGCCGACCGTCTGCTGGAAGCCAATATGGTCGACGAGGCGCTGGCCATCTATACCGATCTCCTGACGCAAGTCTCCCGCGTCAAGGAACCACGGGTCTACGCCCACTTAAAACACGGCGAGGGGGTTTGCTACAAACACCTGGCCTCAATTAAGGACCCGGTGGAAAATTTAAAAAGAGCGATCCTTTCCTATGAGGAAGCGGCCAAGCTTTTGGATCTTAAAAACGATCCCCTGGAGTACGCCAAGATCCAAAACGACCTGGGCGCCGCCTACGGCACCCTGGCGGAGCTGGAAGATAAAGAGAACAACACCGCCAAAGCGGTGCGCGCCTGCGAGGAAGCGTTAAAATTCTTCACCTCTAAGAAATACCCCCTGATGTACGCCACCATCCAGTACAACCTGGGTTTTTCCTACGCCACACTGGGGCAGATCCGGGAGAAGGACAAGGAATACAACTACCTAAAGGCCATTCAATACCTGGAAGAGGCCATTAAAAACTTTACCTATGAGTCCCATCCGCTGGACTATTGTAAGGCCCAGCAGACACTGGGAGAAGCTTATAAAGCCTTGGCCGGGTTCAGAGACAAGGAAGAAAACTTGGCCAAAGCGATTGCCGCTTCCAAAGAAGCCCTCAAATTGATTACTTTGGAACAGTACCCCTTGCTTTACGCCCCCATTCAACGGACCATAGCCACCTCCTACAGCGGGCTGGTCGAGTTCCGCGACCCCGGGGAGAACTATCCCCAGGCAATCGCCGCCTATAAAGAAGCCTTGCGCGTTTACACCCTGGAAGGCTACCCCCAGGAATACGCCAACATCCAGAACGAAATGGCCGAGATCTATATAGCGCTCGGGCAGATCCAGGATAAGGAGAGCAATCTGGGGAGCGCCGTTAAATCCTGCAAAGAAGCGCTCAAGGTATATAACGCCGCCAAGTACCCGCTCAATTACGCCAAAATCCAGTTCAACCTGGGCTCGGCTTACGGCATCCTCTCCGACATTCAAAACAAAGAGGACAACCTGACCAAAGCCATCGCCGCCTTTGAAGAGGCCTTGAAGATCTATACCGTCCAAAAATATCCGGAGATCTTCGCCTCCATCCAGCTCAACCTGGGCCTTTTCTATCTGGCTCTTTCGGAAATCACCGACCGTGAAGACAACCTGGTCAAAGCAGCTACGGCCTTTGAGACTGCAACCGGGCTCTTCGCCTATGAAAGCACCCCTTCCGAATACGTTGTCACCCGGCAATACCTGGGCGATACCTGCCTGGCCCTGGCGGCCTTTACCGATAAAGAGGCTAATGTCGCCAAAGCAGTCAAGGCTTTCCGGGAAGTATTACAAGTCTACGATACGGACGAGCAGCCGCTGGAAAAGGCCGGTATGCAAATGAAATACGGCAAGGCCTTAACGGAGCTGGCCAAATTCAGCGACCAGCAGAACAATTCCAGCAGCGCGGTGCAAGCCTTTGAGGAGGCTCTGAAGATTTACACCAACGACCAATATCCCAAAGAATTCGCGGCCGCCAAGACCGGTCTGGGCGAAGCCTGCCAGGTCCTGGCCGATTTTGAAAACAAACAGAACAACCTGGTTAAAGCGGTTCAGAGCTTCGAGGATGCTTTAAAGGTTTATAACCAGGAAGAGGCCCCTCTGGAATACGCCAAAATTCAAACGAAGATCGGCGCCGCCTCCCAAAGCCTGGCGCAGGTATTTAATAAAGAAGGCAATCTCTCCAAGGCGATTAAAGCCTTTCAAGAGGCTTTGAAAATATATTCCCTGGAAAACAACCCCTTCGACTACGCCGCGGTCCAAGGTCAACTGGGCAACGCTTTAATGGATATGGCCGAACTCCGGGATAAAGAGTACCATCTAACCAAGGCGTTGAAGGCCTTTGAGGAAGTCATCAAGATCTATACCTTATGGGATTACCCGCTGGATTACGCCAAGACCCGCAGTTTGATGGCAAATACTTACGTGCATCTGGCCGACGTCCAGGAGGCCGACGAAAACCTCCGCAAAGCCATCCAAGCCTACGAGGAAGTCCTGAAAATCTACACCCCCGATAAATACCCGGTCGATTACGCCACCACCCTAAATAACATCGGGGTTACCTATAAAGCCATCGCCGAGGCCTTAAACACCTATAACTTCGCCTCCGTGGCCGAATTCCACGAGAATAAAACCGCCAAACTAAACAACGCCATCGCCGCTTTTGAGGAGGCTTTAAAGATCTTTACCCTCAAGAAATACCCGCTGGATTACGCGATGACCCTCAACAACCTGGGGACAGTTTACAGCCTGCTGGCGGCGATAGTCGATAAGAAAGATGATTGCATCAAAAAAGCGACCCTGGCCTATGAAGAGGCCTTGAAAGTATACAAACCAGACGACCAGCCCGCCCTCTACAAAAAGGTCAAAGCCAACCTGGAGCGGATGAAACAGCGGTTCAGTTAGGAAGCATCACAAAGCAAAAGACCCCGGTAAAAAACCGGAGTCTTTATTAAAAGGGAGGGAGTAAGTGAAAAAATCTAGTGATTTAAATATACCATAGGATGGTTTACAAAAAATGACCGGTTAGTAAAATCGAAGTAAAATTTAATCCCCTGTCAGCTGCCGGTTGAGGACAAAGCCGGTTAACGGAATACACACCGCCGCCATCAAGAAGAGAACCAGAATCTCCGGCCAGACCACCTCTAAGCCGGCCCCCAGGAAGGCAATCCGCCGGATCGCCTCTAAAAAATAACTCAACGGCAGCAGCCGCGATAAAAATTGCAGCGGCCACGGCATGCTGGCCAAAGGCCAGGTCCATCCGGATATCAGGAAGGAAGGAACCGCGATTAGCATCGAGATCTCGATAGCCTGGGGAGTAGAGGCGGCGACGATCGAGATCGCCATCCCCATCGCCAGCAAAACGAAGATAAACAACAACACCGTTCCCAAAAACAAAAATACGTTGCCGCGCATCGGCAGGCCAAAATAGGAGAACCCCGCCCCGTAAAGGATTAAAGCATTGATGCTATAAATGATAAAGTAGACGCTTAGCTTCCCGCCGATGATTTCGGCTGTTCTCAATTTGGAACAGGCCAACTGCCGCCAGGTACCGTTCTCTTTTTCCCGCGAAAATGAAAGAGCCACCCCTAAAAAAGTAACTTGTTGAAGCACCGTTCCGAAAAGTCCCAGTACCATAAAGACCAAATAACTCAGAGTCGGATTATACCAGTACCGGGTCCGGAAATTAAGAGCGGTTACCGCTTGATAGGCCTTTTGGGGGGCCACTCCGTATCCCTGCATCACCTTCATGGTAATCCCCGCCGATATTGTCTGCACTACAGCGCTGGCGGCGTTGGCCAACGTATTCATGGTCAACAGATTGGTACTGTTGAAGACCAAGCCCACCTCGGACGAGACCCCCGCTTTGATATCCTTCTGCAAATGTGGAGGAATCATGATTCCCATTTGCACCTTTTCCGACTGCAGCAAATGTTCAACCTCAGCATAGCTGTTGCAAACCCGGGTAATCTTAAACCTTTCCGAATCCGCGAAAGAACGGATAATCAGACGGCTGGTCTCCGACTGGTCCTGATCGTAAACGGCCACCGGAATCCCGGTCACTTTCTGTTCCACATACAAGAAACTGACCAGCGCCCCCAGTAAAATGGGGGCCAAAAAAGCGATCATAAAGGCGATGTTATCCCGGAAAATATGTAACATTTCTTTTTGCATCACCGCGCTAATCCGGTTCAACCTTCGTGCCACTCAGTCCACCCCCTGGATTCATTTGTCAAGCCCCCATCATGAGCTTTCTCCGCCTCCGCCACCCCGGCAAGGCCTTTTTTGGTTAAACTGAAAACACGGGCCGACGGAATTGCCTCCCCAAGTTGGTTGGTTAGAATAATCACTCCGCGCCCCGCCTCCGCCAGGCTTTCCGCCAGCCGGCGGAACTTCCTTTGAAGCTCCCGATCTAGGCCAGCGCAAGGTTCATCAAAAACCAGCAAGGGGGTTCCCCGGACCACCGCCCCAGCCGCTTGGAGCATTTTTCTTAAACCGACCGGAAGCTCGCGGGCTTTAGCCCTTTCCCGGCCGTTCAAACCGGTGAGGGCTTCAATCTCAGCCAAGTCACTGCTCCTGCCGTCGTTTATCGCCCGAATAAACTCCAAATTCTCTTCCACTGTAAGATCTTTATAGAGAGTAAACTCCTGGGTGGCCAAAGCAGCCGGTCCGTAGCGTTCGATCCATCCTTGGCCGGGTTTTCGGCAACCGCTTAGTATTTCGGCCAGCCGGCTCTTGCCGGAGTCAACCCCTCCGAAAATAACCACTATCTCGCCGGCATTTACCTCCAGGTTGATATCCTTAAAGAGCCATTCATTTCCTCGCCCCAGTGACCCGATATTTACGGCTTTAACTAGAGTATTCATGGCCTTTCACTTCTTTCTTTTAAATTACCGGTTGTTAATGGTTAAGCGAGATCACCGCAGTCATACCCGGCCGTAGCAGCAGACCGGAGTTATCCAGTTTCAGCTTTACCTCAAAAGCTACCATGTCTTTCTCTCCTTTCTCCTGGTAAGCACGTTCTGTGGCAAAGCTGGGTTTAGCGGCAATGTAAGTGACCAAACCTTGGTATACTTTATTCGGTACTCCCACGACTCTCACCGGGACCTTTTGGCCGACTTTAAACTGGTTGATGGCGCTTTCGCGCACTTTAACTGATGCCCAGACATCCTGGAGATTGGTGATGGTAACCAGCGGCATACCGGAGGATACGATTTCCCCTTTTTCCACTGATTTACTGGTTACGACTCCGGCTATCGGCGCCTTGACGGTGGAATCGTTGAGGTAACTCCTAACCTCATCATAGGCGGCCTGGGCCTGCCGGAGATCTGACCGGGCCATATCCAGTTTCTGCTGCGGCAAAACCCCTTCTTGATATAATTGCTGCAACCGTTTGTAGGTCGACTGGGCTAAATCCAACACCGCTTTGACCTGATTAGATTTGGCCTCGATATTCTCAGCCTCCATGACCGCTATGATTTGACCCGCGGTTACAGCTTGGCCTTCCTCTACTTCGATGGCGGCTATCCGGCCGGGGACTTTAACATTGACATTTGTCTCGGCGGCTTCGATACTACCCGTTATCTCCGACGGCGTTAACGAAAAACCGGTCCCCGTTTTGGTTTGGCCTAAATGATTTGCGATTAGAAATGCCGCCATCAAAATCACCAATGCCAGGAATAAGGCGATCAACCATTTACCCGCTTTTTTCATAACCTACTCCTCCTTTGATTGGCCCATGGCTTTTTCCAATTGGGCTAAAGCGATATTATACAGGCTTAATGCCTGGGTATAATTGGTCTTTGCCTGAGTTAAACCGACTTCAGCGTCGATTCGCTCCAAGGAGGTGCTCAGTCCGGCTTTGTAACTTACATCAGCCATATGTACGGTCTCTTGAGCCTGGTCCAGACTTCTCTTGGCAACTTCAATGGTTTCCAAAGCCGCCTGAAGATTCCGGTAGGCTTGTTCCACCTCCAGTCTGACGGCCCGGTTGGTCAATTCCCGGGCGATCTCGGCCTGGTTTAAAAGAGCTTCCGCCTCGGCCACTTGACTTTTAACCTGGCCGCCGTCATATATTTTCATGCTGGCGACCACCCCGACTTGGAGCGAAGGTCCGGGATTGTAAGGGTTGATATGCTGGTTCTCGGCCCGAAAGGCCACCACCGGTTTTCCGGCGCTTTTAACTATCTCCGCGTTTTCTTTGGCCATCTCCACCCTGGCGTTGATGGCGACTATCTCCGGCCGGTTGGCTAAGGCCCTCTCTTGGCAAGCCTGGAGATCCAGATTGAACGGACCGTATTTGATCGTGTCAACTACCTGATAATCACGGTCCAGTTCAACGCCGATCACGAAATTCAAAGCCATCTTGGACATAACCAGTCCATTCCTGGCCATCAACAGCTTCTGCCGGAGATCGGCCATTTTAACTTCAGCCCTCATTACATCCAGCTTCGGAACCATGCCCGCCCGGTAATAGGCGTCCGCTTCCTTGAGGTGCTTTTCCATGCTGTTCACGGCTTCCTCCATGGTTTTAACATATTGTTGGGCAGAGATGACGGTGTAATAGGACTTTTTAACCTCGTAAACTAAGTTGTTGTCAGCGGCCTTCAAATTGGCCCCGGCGTAACCTTCGTTAGCCTTGGCTTGTTTATTTATGGCCGTAAGTTTGTTCCCGGTATATAAGGGTTGCTCCAGGACTAAAGTAAAACCGTAATAGTCCAATGATTCATCCAGCTTGTCGCGGAAACTCAACTCCTGATCCAGCCCCCTTAAAATAGGAACCAAGCTGCTCAAACCCAGTGAAGGCGCGACGGCCGCTGATTTCTGAGCCCATTCTTTCAGTCCGTTGTTGGCTTCAATCAGTTGATTTCCCAATTGAACATCGGTCGGAACCTCGTTATAACGATTATATCCGGCGTTCAACGTCAGCTTGGGCAGATAACCAGATTTGGCCTGAGCCAGTTTATCTTTGGCGATCGCTAAGTCTTCCGCGGCTAGCTTCCGCTGGAGGTTGTTGGCAACGGCGGTCTCTATTGCCTGCTGCAGAGTCAATACTTGAAGCTCATTTTCAGCGGCGGCCGGACCGGCCAAGCCGCAGAAGACAAAAAAGAGCGAACCGCTTAAAATCCATATCCGCATCTTTTTGGGCATTTCGATCACTCCTTTGTTTGACCTTTATTCAACATGTGACCCATAGTCGAAAAGGTTATAAAAAAAATACCCCTCTGTTATCGTTTTTTAACAATACCCTCAAACGCAAGCCGGAATAAAGTCCCCTTGTATACCGATAAATCCGCCTTGATCCTGCCCATCTCCGATTGAATGATCAATCCCAGGATCATTCCGATGATTACCTCGGCCATCTGGTTGACTTCGAATGGGGCGAATTCCCCCTGGTCAATGCCTTTTTGGAGCACGCCGGCCACCAAGTCGGTCCACTCCGAAGATTTATTTTTCAAACCTCTTAGCAAATCCCCCAGCCGGACGGAGGTTTGTTGGTCCACCTGGACGAATAGGGCCTCGATAAAGCCGCGCCGTTCCCGGTTATATTGAATAAATGTTTCGTATAAACCATCCAAAGCTTTTACTGCCGACCCGGCCTTCTCAACCGCCAAGCTCATCCTCTCCTCCAGAATTTGAAATTCCTCTTCGAGAATGGCGATATAAATCTGGTCTTTACTTTTAAAATAAGAATAAATAGTCCCCTTGCCCAGCTCTGAAAGGGCGGCAATCTCATCAACCGTGGTAAAATCAAATCCTTTCTCCTTAAAGAGTTTTCTAGCGGAATTAAGGATCGTCTCCCGTCGAAGCTGCTGTTCACGCTCCCGTCTAGCGGCCACCGTCAATCGACCCACCTCCATTTTTGGAACTATAGTCTTAAGTAGACCATTGGTCGATAATTTTATGTTACACCCCGCTCCCGATCCAAGCAAACTTCTTCTCCGGCAATAACGAATGAAAAATAACCAAAGAGCGGGGTTCTTACCAAAATCTCTTTCATTTCCGCCCTAAAATATTTATTTGCAATACCGGAAGTTATGACTTTGGCCCCAAAAACCTTTCATTCATTAGGAATATACTAAACCAGATACGTGTGTAATGGTGGTGAAAACATGATTTTTCAAACGAACTGGCGGGTTAAACTGTCTCCACCGCTTCTCAAACCTGATTTTGCTGTAGACCCGGGGGCCTGCCGTAGATTTATTATCGAAACGACCAGCCGCCGGAGGACCGACAGGATCGCCGCCCTGGTAGACGCCAGCCGGGGAAAGGTCCACCAAGAACTCTCATTAATCCCTTCCTTGGTAGCTGAGTTCCCCTGCTCAGCTCTAGAAGAACTGGCCCGCCACCGGCAGATTAGAAAAATTTGGCATGATGCGCCGGTATATGCCAGACTCGATTCGGCGGTCCCGGCTGTCAGAGGCGACCTCGCTCAAAAAATGGGGCTCACCGGAAAAGAAGTGACCATTGCTATTCTCGATACCGGGATCTACCCTCACCGTGACTTGGTAACTCCGGAAAACCGGATCTTTGGTTGGTATGATTTTATTAACCAAAAGAACAGCCCTTATGATGACAACGGTCATGGAACACATGTGGCGGGAATTATCGCCGGAAATGGGACCGCTTCCCGGCGGAAATATAAAGGAATGGCTCCGGAAGCTGTCTTGGTAGGTGTTAAAGCGTTGGACAAAGACGGGACGGGGACTGTTTCGAAATTCTTGGCCGCCATCGAATGGTGTCTAGCCCATCAAAACGAATTTCGGATTAAAGTGATTAATCTCTCCGTGGGTGGTCCGGCCCAGGAATCATACCGTTTGGATCCCTTATGCCGGGCGACCACCATGGCTTGGAACAAAGGGATCTTTGTTTGCGCCGCCGCCGGAAATGAAGGCCCGGGAGCCAAGACTATCGAAACTCCGGGCATTAACCCTAAAATAATGACTGTCGGCAATGTCGATAACCGGGAAACACTTACTGATATAGATGATCGTTTAAGCCCGAGTTCAAGTAGGGGACCAACCATTGATAATATCACCAAACCGAACATTGTGGCCCCGGGAACTGACATCACCTCAACCTGGCCCGGCGGCGGTTACCGGACTCTGAGCGGAACCTCAATGTCTACTCCGATGGTCGCCGGAGCAGCGGCCTTGATTATCCAAAAATGGCCCGCAATTAAACCGGACCAGCTCAAATTTTTGTTGATGAAAAATGCCCATAATCTGGGTCTTGGCCCCAATCTTCAAGGCGCCGGAGTCTTGAACCTGGAAAAGATATTTAACGCCGCTCCCAACTATAAAATGAACCCCCGCAACTTTAAAGAGATTTTTCTTTACCAGTTGCTGGAGAATTTAATGAACGCCCTGGGAATAAAACCGACTTTGTTCCTGAAAAAACGGGACGAAGCCGCGAGAAGAGCCTTATTGGATTTGGTGAGCTTCATTTAAGGCTGGTAAAGAAACGCTTTAAAAAATTTCAATCCCCCGCCGGGGATTGATTTTTTCAGATTAAAACTTTTTAACTATTTGTTTTAATTCATCCCCCATATCCCGATCCGACAGCACGGTGGCAATCGCCAGCAGGTTTTTCACCAATTTTCTATCTATTTTCGGACCCACTACTAAAAACAATTTATGAATCAAATCCAACTTGTCAATATTCAATGCCCTCACCTCAAATATCAGCCTATAAATATTTCCGACTGTAAAGCGGTATTACATTCTATTCTGGCTGATTTAGCCCGGGGCTAGGTTTAGAGCATGACTTGACCAGTTTAAAAACTGTCATTCAACCCCGCAAAGCAGGGTAGCCAGCCGCATGCCGTGCCGGGCCTCGATGGTCCCGGTTACATAAAACAACTTATGGAGTTCCATGTCCGGGGCGTTTACATGCTCCTCCCCGTATTTTACAAAATCACCGCTTTCCGCTATAATTCTTTGCTTTACGGCCTCGCAGTACGGGGGGATCTTGGGTGGTTCCACCGGACCGATCCCCGGCTCCATCCCGGTAATCCGGCAGTAGACTGCTCGGAAATTCTCAGCATGCTCAGCTTCATCCTTGGCAAATTCCAGAAAGAGTTCCTTGGCCCGGGCATCGGACGCCTCCGCCGCCAACTCCCGGTAATAAAGCGAATCCCTGGTTTCATCCCGGATATACTCCAATAATCTTGTTTGTAGACCCGTGTAATAGTCCATTCCATCAGACATCTGTATACACCTCCGGAATATACTATGAGTCTGCAGAAGAAAATGATTTTTCGAAATTCCCCGGGGGTTATAAAATTCTAACTTCGGAATCGGTCCAAATCTTTTTAACCTGGTTAGATTTTGCAAGCTCCGGCAGGACACATAAAGGAACCTCCGCAATTATGGAGGATATTAAAGCTATCTCCCGCATGATTCTTCCATTTCCCCGCTCAATGATTGCCTTAATATTCCGGTTTTCCCTGCCGGAAAATTCAATGATAACCCGGCCGCAGGCGGCCGAATTCCGGCAGGCTGATTCTCTAAGCAGCGGAGATAGTTTCTGTTCCCATCCCTTGTAGTAAGACAATCATATCACCTCCTTCTTGGCCGCCGATCATAATCAGCAGTTTTCGCCCTTTGATTTTTCTTGTTTGCTGATTCATACTAGGAAATTTGCCTGTCCATTCGTAATCTCATTCGAATAAGTCCGGTATTAATAGTATATTCATCAGTATTTTCCTTGCCGCCGGGCGGAAAGATTGCGTAGTTAACAATCCTGCCTGATCTATTAGGGCGGGCCTATCGACCATGCCGGAATTGTCTTTTTTTGAATACGATGATTAAATGGCTCAATGCCTGAAAGGAGGCCTTCTGCTTTGACTGCTGCAGAAATTGAAATGATTACCGAAAGGATTTACGCCCGGGTCCGAAATATTCCCGGAGTGGACAAATTATTTATCCGCAAATGTTTACAGGGAATCTCCTCCCTTAATGACAACGACGTCGATGAGAAGATTAAATTATTAGCCAAATTCATTTGAGCATTGGATTGAATCGAAAAAAGGCGCTTTCCAGCGCCTTTTTTGACTTGGTCAGGAACTATAATAACGCTTAATATTCCAGCATATATTTTAATGATGTATGATACTGGTTCCGGCCCGGAAGCTCAAAGCCGTGTAACATAACAAAACAATTGCCTTTAAAATGCTTTAAACCCGTTAATCCAAGAAAGCGACCGTACGTATGATGTGAGAGGAGGGACTGGAATGAAACGAGCCTTAGTCTTATCGGGCGGCGGCAATAAAGGCGCTTTCGAGGTAGGGGCCTTATATCATTTAATCCGCAATTATCATTTTAATTTCGACTTGTTCTCCGGAACCAGTGTTGGCGCTTTAAACTGTGCTTTCCTGGCGCAGGGGCGCGACCCGGTTGAACAATCCAAGCGGATCGCCGTTTTAAAAGAAAAATGGTTTGCCATCTCCGGAAACAGGGATATCTATTATTTTAACTATTTTAATATTATCCGGCTTTTTTTTGGCGGCTCTTTATATCAGCCGCTGGGGTTGAAAAAACTCATTAACAGCTTGATTTCCCCAGATGAACTGGCCAAAGGCAAACCAGTGCTAATTCCCACTGTAGCTCTTGAAGATGGCCAGCTATATATAGCCGATAGTAGAAACCCCGGCGATCGGGCCGATATGACCTGTTTTGTCCTGGCCAGCGCCAGTCTGCCGGTTTATTTTCCCCCGGTTAAAATTCGCCAGAAACACTGGGTTGACGGCGGTTTAAGGGATATCACCCCTCTTAACGCCGTTCTAAACGAGGATCCCCAGGAAATTGTGGTAATAACCACCTATCCGGTCACCTCCGGCTTGGAACCGGTTTTTCCCCCCTTTAAAGAGGTTACCAATACATTTTCCGTCATCCACCGGGTGATTGATATTTTAACCGCCGAAATCGGCAGTAATGATTTAAAAGTAATCCAGCGGATCAAACAGAATAACCTCAATCATTGCAGAAAAATGCCACGCCGCTTGATAATAATCTCTCCCGAGCAGCCTTTTACCGAAAGCAGTCTCAAGTTTTCACCCCGGTTAATCAGGGAGTATTTCCAGTTGGGAACGAAGGCCGCCGAAAATGCCCGTGTTTTTTCCTAAGAACAAAATTAAGATGATTATTACCCAGAACCAATTTCCGCCAAAGAAGCCATTGAATAATCCGTCAAATTAGGACCCGGCCCTTCAACCTCACCCCCTTTT
>JBLNCU010000070.1:0-8372 GCA_050260935.1 Bacillota bacterium | reverse complement strand
CCTTTTGAGGTCGGAATATTAGCGGCTTTGCCGAACATCTGGATGCTGCTTTCACCGGTCTGGGCCCGGCTTTTCAGGGATTGCTCCCCTTTTTATTTGGTATTAACCGCTGATGGGTTCAGCCGGCTGATGCTGGTGTTTTTAGTAGTCAATAGGTCTCCCCGGTGGTATCTTTCAGTTTTTACGGTTCATTACTTTTTCGCTTCTATTAGCGCAACTATATATGGAAAGGCGATGCGTCAAGCCTATACCCCCGAAATTAGGGGCACTTTAATGGGATGGGTGCGGGTCGGTTCCGCTTTGGCCCAAATCATATCCACCGCCGTCGCCGGAATATTGCTGCCGGTGATGGGAGTACAACCCTTATTCGCGATGCTGGCGGTTTTTGGGATTTTTTCCGCCATTACTTTTGGCAGGCTCCGGCAGGCGGTATTTGAATCGCCGGCTGCGGCCCCGAAAAACTCTTCCACTTTTCAAGTGTTCCGGGGCGACAGCCAATACCGGCGTTACATGATTGCTCTGTTTTTTTTCGGTCTAGCGGTTACTCTGTCTTTACCGGCCTACCCGCTCTATCAAGTCGACCAATTAAAGGTCAGCGACAGTTTTGTATCGCTATTTTGGATGATTATCTCCCTGGCGGCGCTGATCTTTTATTTTTTGGCCGGGCGTTGGATTGACCGCTATTCTCCTATAAAACTGTCGTTTTTTTTCTTTGTCGCTAATCTTGCCATTGCCATTATTTATTTATGCTCCGGCAACCAGTGGCCGTTATTGTTGGTGGCCGTACTTCAAGGAATAGTAAACGCCGGGATCGATCTGGCGGCCCTAAACTGCGTTATCCGAATGGCCAAGGAGGGAGAGATCAATTCCTATATGGCGGTTCATATTTACCTGTTAGGAGTGCGGGGAACTCTGGGGCCCTTATTGGCGCCATTTTTAATCCAGCTTCTGAGCTTTAAGGGTTTCTTTATCCTTATCGTCTTGTTGACCCTAGCCGGCGTTTGGATCTTGCGGCCTTTAATAAAAGAGAAGCCATCCCTGGTTTGTGATGATCAAATTTTAACGGCGGGCGGGACAAAATAAAAACATGAAGAACGATGACTTTTTGCCTATTTCCCGCTCAGATATGGCCGGACGCGGCTGGCGGGAGTTGGATTTCTTATTTATCAGCGGTGACGCTTATGTTGATCATCCCAGTTTCGGGATGGCGATCATCACCCGTTTATTGGAGAGTAAAGGCTACCGGGTGGGAGTCATCGCCCAACCAGACTGGAGGGAAAGCGCAGGTTTTGAAAGACTGGGCCGCCCCCGGCTGGGGGTTTTGATATCGTCCGGGGTTATCGACTCCATGGTCAACCATTATACGGCTGCCAAAAAGATCCGGAGCAATGATGTGTATTCGCCGGGCGGGAAGGCGGGGTTACGGCCCGATCGGGCGATTATCGTTTATACCAACCGTGTTAAAGAGGTTTTCAAGAATACTCCGGTGATCATCGGCGGAGTGGAGGCCAGTTTACGCCGTTTTGCCCATTACGATTACTGGGATGACTCCGTCCGGCGTTCGATCCTGGTTGATTCCCGGGCCGATATTCTGGTTTACGGGATGGGGGAGAAACCGATTCTGGAGATTGCCGAAAGGCTGTCCAAAGGCGAGGATATTATTGCTATCCGTGATGTCCGGGGCACCTCGGTGATGATCTCCCAGGAAGACTTGGATGGGGCCGGGTTAAAGAAAGCCGTTGTCATTCCTTCCTTTGAAGAGGTTAAGGAGGATAAATATCAGTATGCACGGGCTTTTAAAATACAATATGAAGAACAGGATCCCTTCCGGGGAAGACCAATCCTTCAACCTCACGGCAACCGGTACCTGCTGCAAAATATTCCGGCAATCCCCTTATCCATATCGGAGATGGATCAGATATATGCCTTGCCTTATCAAAGGAGATACCATCCAAGTTATGAAGCTGAAGGCGGGGTGCCCGCCATCCGGGAGGTTGAATTCAGCATTACCAGTCATCGTGGTTGCTATGGCGGCTGCTCGTTTTGCGCTTTAACATTTCATCAAGGGCGGATCATCCAAAAAAGAAGCCAGTCTTCAATAATCAATGAAGCAAAAAGCCTAATTTGGCTTGAAAATTTCAAAGGATATATCCACGATGTCGGAGGGCCGACGGCCAATTTCCGGAATAGGGCTTGTAAAATACAGGATACTGCCGGCGTTTGCAAAGATAAACAATGTTTAACCGATGGAGGCTGCAAAAACCTGCTGGTTGATCATACGGAATATTTGGAGTTGCTCCGGAAATTACGGGAGATACCGGAGATTAAAAAGGTTTTTATCCGGTCGGGGATCCGTTATGATTATTTGATGCTTGATAAAAACGATGAATTTTTTGAGGAACTTTGCAAGCACCATATCAGCGGCCAGTTAAAAGTGGCCCCTGAACATGTGGTGGACCGGGTTTTAAAAAGGATGGGCAAGCCCAGTCGGCAGGTTTACGAGAAATTTGTCCGGAAGTTTACGGAGATCAACCGGAAATTGGGGAAAGAACAGTATCTGGTGCCCTATTTGATCTCCAGCCATCCGGGGAGCGATCTCCGGGCTGCGGTGGAATTGGCCGAGTACCTCCGGGATATCCGTTATACCCCGGAGCAGGTTCAAGATTTTTATCCCACCCCCGGCACTTTGTCAACTTGTATGTTTTACACCGGAGTGGATCCCCGGACCATGGAGGAAGTTTATGTCCCGAAATCGCCCAGGGAGAAAGCGCTGCAAAGGGCCTTGCTCCAATTCCGGCGGCCGGCCAATTATAAGTTGGTATATGAGGCCTTGGTTAAGGCCGGCCGGGAGGATCTTATCGGTTACGGCCCTAAGAGTTTGATTCGCCCCAGGCCACCCCAAAAACGGGCTGCCCCGGCTCTAAACAGGAGTACCAAGCGATCCCGATCCAAACCTAAAGGTTAACGCCGGTGATGTGGACGAAACGGATCGCCACCCAGGTGTAGGAGGTAAGACCGGCATTTTTGGCCTGGGGAGAGTGGGTCGAAATCCAAATATTGGCGGGATTATTCGGCCCCGTAATTTTAGTAACCACTAAAGAGTGCTGAAAAATTCGACTGTTCTCAAATGAAAGCTGAATGATGTCGCCTGGTTGGATTCCTTCTATGCCGACTTCCCGGGCAAAAGGCCCTTTCCCCCGGTTGTTCATCAGAAATTGGTAGAAAAAATTCACTCCGGTCCAGGAGGGGGATTTATCATTGGCGTTGATATAGTACCAGCCGTAGACAGGGGTGTAATTCATCACCCCCGAACCGGCGTAAACGGTCTGGGAGGCGAAATTGGTGCAATCTCCGCCGATACTGGAAAAATCATAGTACTGAGGATTGTTTTGCAATGCCCATTTCAAAGCATAATCAACCGCAGCTTGCCGGTTATATGGTTTGACATTGAAAACGCTGGACAAGATCAGACACCACTTTTCCGGAAAAGTTTAGTACTATATCATATTCTGCATGCATCAGGAGACTCACTATGAAACGTAAAAATTTGTTATTAATGCTGTTTCTAATATTACCGCTGAGCCTTTCCCTTCCATCCTACAGCCAACAGCCGCCTTCGTTTGTGATTTTCGCCTACGGCTTCTGGGGTAGCATGGATAAACTGCCTTCAACGGATCCGGACTGGCTTGCCGAATCGCCATACCCGCATATTCAAAAGCACCAGACGGCTTCTTTTTTAGCCGGTCCCAAATACCGGCCGATTCCCCAATCCATGCTGGCCACCGGGGAAGGACCCTTATTTACCAAATATTTTCTTTGTTCGTATTATCTTTTGGAACATGAACTATCATATTGGGCCGGAGTCATAAACAAAAAGGCGCACCGGGAACGGATTAAAATTTTCGATGATTGGCAGACGCTTCAGGTTAAAAAAGGTGGTCAATATGAAAACAGCATCGGGGAAGTAAACATTATTTACCTAAAATACGACTGGCGTCTGGATCTGCCCCAAGTGGAACGGGATTATGTGCAACCCCTGATTTCTTTTATAGACGAGCGATGGCCGGACGCGCAAATTCACTGGGTAGGTCACAGTCTCGGCGGTTTGCTCGGCCGGTACGCGGTGTCCAAACATCCGCGCCGTTTTACTTCTTTAATCTCCATCGGCGGACCTAATTACGGGATTTATGAAATCGGGATGCAATGCCGGGGGGAGCGGGTGACCTTTAACGGCCGGTGGGATCTGGAGCAGTCACAGGAGTTCGGGCTGAGTATGGCCGAACGGTTCTTCTTCGGCACCAGGAACGTCAAAACGGGAAGAGGCTATTATGTTTCGGCCGCCAGTTTTATCAAGCAGTACCTGCCGATGATGAAGTGGATGGATCCCCAAGCCGGTCTTTTAAAAGACGGGTTTGGCGATTTAGCCAAATTGCGGGAGGCGGTTCCTCATGCTATTGCCATGTATGGTCTGGGGTTCGGCAGTTATGACCTCCAAGGCGATTATCATCCGGAGATTCCCGATTCTTACGGCATCGGGCCGGGTCTGGAACCCAACGGGGATTCGCCTCCGGATTATGGAGTGACCGGGGACGGCCGGGTTGATCCGGTTAGCGCCATCGGACCTTTTACCGGCAAACTTTGTTTAGGGAAAGACAGATCCCACGGGAGTCTGATGTGGTCGCCGCTGGTGCTGGCCTTTTTGATCGACCGTTATCTCTACAATGGGGAAATGACCATGAAAAGTCTGTGGCTGGAGATGAAACGTTTGGATGTCCCGTATAACCAGAGGAAACAGCGGATTAAATGGATAATCAAGGCCAGAAAGGTCTGGACGGAGGGGAATGGTTAATAATCCTTGTTTTTCTTTAATCATTTAATTTTTTTAACGGATTTTCAAATTTTTTGCGGAGAATTAAAGTTGATTTTGTGGATATTCTGTGGAAAAAGTGGAGAAATTTATTTTATCAAATAATTGTTACTGTTTTGCAATAGGTTAAAACATATTGACGCCAAAAACAGGATAGACAAAATTTCTGTCCATCCTGTTTTTAGGAATAATGAGCGAAAAGGGGCTCTTTAAAACTCCCGGGAGCCTGTGCCTTTGACCCCCAAATTTTCAATATTCAATCTTTCCCGGATCTCCCTTAACTGCTGCTCGAATTTATCCAACTCATTATTGATGGCGGCGAATTTTTCGGAGAAACGGTTGTCTTTCCTGGAGACTTCAGTCAGCAAGGAACGGGCGTCCTCCAAACGGTTTATCGCTTGAATAACTTTGGTTTCTTCAATGGTTCCCATGAATTTTCCCCCTTAATATTTAGATGAAAAACGGATTAAAATTCCTACTTTTCATAAATAAGTATAATCTTTATCGGCTGATTAGCCAAGCGAAAATTGGAATTTTTTTAACAAAAGATTAATTTAGTCCGGCTCCCACCCCGGCTAAGCGCTTGAGCGCGTCTAGTTTTTCCCTCTGGCCGAATTTGGCCTTCTCGATGGCGGTCCGGAGCACCTGGAGAGAGTGTTCCAAATCCCGCCGCTGCACCGGGAAGGGATAACTGTCCTTACCGCCGTGGGCAAAAGCGTAGCGCACCGGATCCTCAAAACTAGGGCGGGCGCCGTGGGTTACCTCGGCCACCATGGCCAGCGCCCTTAAAGTACTGGGACCGACTCCGGGCTGTTCTAAAAGCCCCTCGTAACTTTGGGGCGGCTTTTCATACAATTGGTGCAATATTTTATTCAAATAATTAGGCGAAGGAATGGGATGCCGGGAGGGCATGATCAGCTGCGAACAATTCCCGCTCCTTTTCTCCAGGGACAAACCCTCCGGCTGATACTGGTTGTATTCCGGCCAAAGGCTTAATTGGGGCGAACCCGGCCCCGAATAAGAAGGGGCTTGCTCATTTAAGCTTTGAACGGTTTTGATAATTTTTCCCGGTTTTTCCCGGCATAATTCCACCGAGGCCATCCTGGTGGCTTCATTGCTCCCGGAGACCAGGTTTAAAACATCCGGTTCCGGTTTTCCGCAGACCCCCTGGTGGGGATCATTGACAAAACTATGCAGGGTTTCACTCAGCCAGTGATATCTCCGGGCGCAGCGGTTGGCTTCATTCATTCCCTGTTGGATTACAGCCCAGTTTCCGGAGGCATCGAAGATGAATAGATGATGATAAAGCTGGTAACCATCCTGGACGGCCGCGGAATCTACTTTGGCCACCAAACGGCTGGTCCGTTGCAAGCCGTTTAAGTTATTGGAAAGGCCGTAACGTTCACCGGCCATCAAAATTTCCCGGGGGGTCTGACGGGAGGCTTTGCCCTTACCGCCGGCGAAAAAGAGCCCCAGTTCCCCCTGGCAATCCCGGAGACCTTCCTTTAAAGCGCCCGAAACTACGGTGGTCAACCCGGAGGAGTGCCAGTCAAATCCGAGGACGGTGCCGAAGGTTTGAAACCAGACGGGATCAGAGAGCCGCCGGAGCACTTCCCGGGGGCCGTATTCGACGACGATTACCTGGATCATTATTGAACCCAGTTGTTTCATCTTTTCAAAAAGCCAGGGAGGACAGTGACCTCCATGCAAAGGGGCTTGAACAACTCCGGTGCGCAAATAACAATTCCTCCGGTTGTTAATATTAGTTATATTTTATCATAAACGGCGGTTTTCTTTAGAGTAAATCTTTGTTAACGGCGGATTGCCGTATGGATTTTATAAAAGGGGGCATGCTAGGAAAAAACCAGAAAGGATTGGTGTAAAGGTTGAAGATTAAAGACGTTATGACGGATACCATTGCTTCTGTTAACCCGAATACCACGGTGGTTGAAGCGGCGCAATTGATGCAGAAACATGATGTGGGGGCAATGCCGGTCATGGAAGGCCAGAATATAATCGGGATCATTACCGACCGGGACATAGTGGTCCGTAATGTGGCTCATAATAGGGATCCCAAGTCTACTCCGGTCCGGGACGTAATGACCTCTCAGGTGAAGACAATTACTTCGGATACCGGGCTGAGCCAGGCCGCCACGATGATGGCTCAAAACCAGATCAGGCGGTTGCCGGTGGTTGACAATAACAAGCTTGTGGGGATGGTCTCTTTGGGGGATCTGGCTACCCAGGCCAAGTATGACGTGGAATTGGCCGACACTTTAGGCAGGATCTCCTACCCCGCTGAGCCGGAGCATATGTAGAATTAGAGGCGATTGGTTTGGCTGACGATGCTCCGGAAAAAGAGTCTTTTATTAACCGCAAACGCCCGGCGTTGGAAGGTTTGATTGAGGACATCCTCGGACCGGCCTCGGTCCTGGATCAAACCCTGGGCGGAAAACCGGTCTTCCCGGTCGAAGAGAATGAATTTGAACCCGAGGCCGATTTAGTCGAAGAAGAGAAGAAGTGAAAAGGACTGACTCCAAAAGCAAAAATTGGAGTCGGTTTTTTTTACTCACCCATTGACATTGACGTTACGTAGAGGTGTATATTTGTTTCATCAGGAGGCGTGAACATGGAGTACACAGTACGGCAGTTGAGCGAAATGGCGGGGGTTAGCGCCAGGACTTTAAGATATAAATCACATCCAACCTGAGCCGGAATTTTATGTATTTCACACATAACGTGGTATGCATAGCCCGTGACGGATAGCCTCATTTCAATACCTAAAAAACTCGAAATCCACCTTAACCCCATCACAAAAAGCCCCAAAATACAATAACCCAAAGTCAGTAGCGTAACAACCCGCCACCCGCGCCGCCATTTTCCAGACAACAAAAATAGCGCAAGATCGTCACGCGGGTTGCATATTCTGGCAAACTGGCCAGTGATTCCGGCCGAAAGTGGAACTCCGATGCCGGGTTAAACCGGACACCGATTCCGGTCTAAAGTGGACGGTCTTCCTAGACATGTTCGGAGCGAGCAAGAAATTTTCAACCTATCCCGAAGACTCGTCCAGAATTTATCGAGGAGGCTCATCCAAATATGAGCAGGAGGTTACCCACGCGAAATATACGCGAAATATTACGTTTATTCCACGAAGGTAATTTAAGTGACCGGCAAATAGCCAAGAGCCGCCATTGTTCCCCCACAACCATGCCCGGGCGGAACAGGCGATCAATGCGGCCTTGGCTGTGCTGGTAAAGGCCATCAAAGCGGTGGCGTAGAAAGGGATTGGACTGATTAAAGGATTAACTAAAATTAAGGGACTTGGCCATAAAAAGTTTGTTGGCTTAACTCGAAAGCTTCTTGGCTTAACTCGAAAGTTTCTTGGCTTAACTCGAAAGTTTCTTGGCTTAACTTCACAATTTATCGGCTTAATTTTTAAATAGCCATCGCCACTGGTTTCCTAAATTCAATAATAATTATAAGGAGGATTTTAATATGGCTA
>JBLNCU010000069.1:0-10152 GCA_050260935.1 Bacillota bacterium | reverse complement strand
TTTACTAAACTAGTGATAAAATTGTGTTCCGACAATTCTTTTAACAAATTAACACTATTTTTCGTTTTTTGCAAGGGTGTTTGCAATTCTTTAACCAAATAGATTACAAAAATATGACGGGAAAAAAGGTTTAAACAGTAACCCAATCTTCAATATTAACATGAGGCTGCCATAATCCATCCGTCAAGGTCCACCGGATGTAACCGGGATATATTGCGACTGAATGGTTTGAATAATGTAATTGGGCAATTCTCGGAATTAAAGGACGGCCGGCTCACACTGTCACTAAATAACGTCCACTAAAATAACTTCATGTTATGAATCTTAACATATAACTGACAAAACGTCAAGGGTTTCTGAAAAATAAGGGCTAACATTACTCAAAATAAACTTTTCGTTCGCAATAGTTTACGGCCGGGTGACACTTTTTTGACAAGTCCTTGGTTGGGTTACTTTTAAAAATAATAAAAAGGCATTTCAATTTTGCCGATAATAATGGTGAGACTACCGGAGTAAGAAATTTGACGCTATTTATTCCAGTCTGCTTTTTTACGGGGAAGATTCGGGCAGGCGCCACTTTTGGGGAGAAAATTTATCGGCCGGGTAGGTACTGGAGGATTGAGAAAGAATTGTATAAATCCAACCCTTTTTCATGTACTAGTTGGACAGTGAATTTAAATCATAGATCAACCATTATCAAAATAGTCAGGATTATTTACGGCCAAAAAAGTAGGAATTTACTCTCTGTTTGTTGAAATATTTATTATCCAAGAAGGAAAGGATGGTCTGACGTGGCCGATATCAAACCCGAAGACATTAAAGAAACAACAGAAGCTCCTTCCCAGGAAGAAGCGAAGAGATTGGAAGGACTAGGATGGATAACTATCGATACTTATAAAATGAAGGAGCAAACGTTTTATATACTTGCCTGGACCAAGGACGGACCTCCGGCCCGTTAAAAATCGTTATACTTGAGCCAAAATCTCTAATGCCGCCAATAAAGCCGCCTTGCTAATAGCGCCCGAGATGCTTGTCGAATAACTGCAAGTAGTTGTGGTCATTTTTGAAGGGTGGTGAAAATAACAATTAAAACCGTCGCCGAAACGGTGAAAGTGTATTTTCCAGCCCTTCTTACTGAGTTCATTCTCAATTTCCCAGGCGCTCGCGATGTCCTCAGAATACTTCGGAACAATCGCGCCATAAATTTCAACCTGTTCGCCGTTACGGGTTATTCCTTGAATCCAATGACCGCCGACTAATAGATGATACCGGTTGTCTCCTTTTTGAGCTTCCTTTTCCCATATAAAAGGATAATATCCCAATCCGGTGTTCAACCAGATCACCGAGTAGCCATACACTATTTCCGCAATACAGGCATCCAACTCCGGACTAGGTTCCAACTTCAAGATTTCTTCCGTTGTCATGTACCCGCCCCTCCTTTATCGTCGTCTTTACTATTATAGATCGCTGTTATTCCCAAAAGCAATCAGATTTCACATCCGGCATCGGGGTAACAATATAATTTTAAAGCTAATTTCCGATTTATTCCTCTAAATTAGGTCCGCCGATTGACATTTTGGTAACAATTGTTTATGATGAAACTGGCTGCTGATGTTTTTAAAAAATTTCTTTTACAAGTTTGTAATTTTTATCTCCAGTCGCAGCTAAACATCTGAATTATCTTTTTTGGCAACGCTTTTTCAAACTTTAAGCTAACTATGAAAGGACGTGAGATTATGCCTGACTTAAAAGCCGAGGATATCAAAGAGACTGTTGAAACCCAAACCAAAGAAGAAGCCGATAAATATGTAGCTTTAGGGTGGTTGCTTATTGATACTTACAAAATGAATGATAAAACCTTTTATATGGTGGCCTGGACCAAAAATGATCCGCCAGTTAAACCTTGATTAAATAAAGTTTGTTGAAAGCGGCACTCTTTCGAGTGCCTTTTAATTTTTGGCTCTGTTTAAGCGGTATTATCCGAGTAAATGGTTTTTTCCGGCATTATCCTCGGCTCCTTATTCTTCCTTACCGGAAATAAGCAATATCTACGCGCCGTGACGCTGGAAGATGGAAGAACTGCACACAATGCCTTTTCTAACCGAAATTTTAAGGGAAAAATTATAAAATTTCATTATGATCCGGAAACGGACTAGCTTTATGGAACAGGAGGCATAAACCGAATAAGCTCCACTCCATTCGCTAGGTAGCGTTTTTAGACTGCCTACCCAATCACTTGGAACGCCGGTGCCTGAAATGATGTTGCTTCCGGAAACATAGAATTTTATCTGAAACAAATATTGAACGGTCATGGCCACCCGCATTATTTTGGTAGAGAGGGCTTTACTTTTCTGATTTTCCCAATAGTAAGAAATAGGAGCGGAACCGGTTGTACAGAAATAACCGGCGGTATAAACGGTTGGAGTTAATGTGGGATTTGACGGCGAACTGCCGCTTCCGCGCAACCAGTAAGAGTCAGGATCAAAATCGGAAGTCGACTCCCGGGCTATGCGGTTCGGCATCAGCGTGGGCTGGCAGTTGAAAAAAGTGTAACTTCTAACCTCCGCCGTAGGCGGATCGCTCCTGGTCATCCAGGTCCTTCGCGATCTAATTTCATCCTGAAACTAAAATTTCCTTTGAGAACAGAGCTAAAAATTTAATCCCCCAAGTAAGCCTTGCGAATCTCCGGATTAACGGATAGTTCCCGGGCATTACCCTTCATCACGATATTCCCGGTTTCTATCACAAAAGCCCGGTTCGCTATGGACAGGGCCATGTTGGCGTTTTGTTCCACCAGCAAAATGGTGGTCCCGCTATGATTGATATCCTCAACGATGTTAAAAATCTCATCTACCAGCATCGGAGCTAATCCCATCGAAGGCTCATCCATCAGCAACAAGACCGGCTTGGCCATTAAAGCCCGGCCCATAGCCAGCATCTGTTGCTCCCCGCCGCTTAAGGTCGCGGCCATTTGAGCTTTTCGCTCCGCCAATCGGGGAAAACGTTGAAAAACCTCGGCCAAACTTTCCTTGACGCCTTGCCGGTCCCTGCGGCTGTATGCCCCCATCTCCAGGTTTTCCAATACCGTCATCCGGGGAAAAACCCGCCGCCCTTCCGGAACATGAGAGATGCCCATATCGACTATTTTATGGGATGGAGTTTTGGTGATTTCCTTCCCCTGAAACAGTATTTGCCCGCCAACCACCGGCAAGAGGCCGCAGATGGTATTCAAGGCAGTGGTTTTACCGGCTCCGTTGGCTCCGATCAAGGCGACGATCTCGCCGGCCCGCACATCAAAATCAACTCCGGACAAAGCCCGGATAGCGCCGTAGTTTACCGAGAGGTTCTTTACTTCAAGCATTAACGGTTGACGCTCCTTCCGAGATAAGCCTCGATCACCCGGCTGTCATTCCGGATCTCCTCGGGAGTCCCCTCAGCGATCTTGGAACCGTAATCCAGCACTACGATCCGGTCGGAGATGCCCATCACGAATTTCATATCGTGTTCCACCAGGAAGATGGTAATCCCTGAATCGCGCAGGGAATGAATCAGTCCCATTAAATCCTTCTTTTCCATAGGGTTCATCCCGGCGGCCGGTTCATCCAGCAATAATAAAAGCGGTTTTAAAGCAAGGGCCCTGGCGATTTCCAGTCGTCTTTGCTCGCCGTAAGCTAAATTCTTGGCCAACTCCAGGCTCTTCTCCGCCAGGTTGACCCGGTCTAAACACTGGAAGGCCCACCGGCGCAGTTTTTTTTCTTCATTGCGAACCCAGGGAGTGAAACCTATTAGCGCCCCTCCAAGCCCAGTTTTCCCTTGACAATGGGCGCCTATTAAAACATTATCCAATACCGTCAAATCGTTAAAAAGATGGATGGTTTGAAAAGTCCTGGCTACACCCATAGCTGCGATGGAATATGGTTTTTTCCCGGTGATAATCCGGTCCTGAAAGAAGATCCGCCCCGCCGAGGTGTTGTATAGTCCGGTAATTAAGTTGAATATAGTGCTTTTCCCGGCCCCATTTGGCCCGATTAACGCCAGTATCTCGCCGGGGACAATTTGCAGACTGACCCTATTCACCGCCAACAGGCCGCCGAAGCGGATGGAAACCTCTTGTAACTCAAGAATCGGCATAGTACTACTCCTATTTCTGTAATCGGCCCGGTAATTCGGATTTGGAAAACCTCTCAATAGTCCGTAACAGTAATTTCCGGAAACTAAACCCGCCCATTAAACCGTTGGGACGGAAGATCATCAGAAAGACCAGCATAACACCGTAGACCAACATCCGGTATTGCGACATAAAGCGGAGAAACTCGGGAGCGGCGGTTAATAAGGAAGCTCCGATTACTGTTCCCGGAATACTGCCCAGCCCGCCCAGGACCACCATATTTAAGATATCCACCGACTTTAAAAAGGCAAAGTCCGATGGATTGATATAGGCGATAAAATGGGCGTATAAACAGCCGCCTATCCCAGCAAAAAAAGCCCCTATTGAAAAAGCCATGATCTTATAACTGGTGGCGTTAATTCCCATTGCTTCGGCGGCAATCTCATCTTCGCGAATGGCTTTAAAAGCCCTCCCTATCCTGGAGCCATGTATTAAATACATGATTGAAATTGTAAATATAGCTATTAACCAAACATAGACAGGTAAAGGAACCCAAGTGTTGGGCGGCGGCACCGAGAGACCCAGCGCCCGGTTGGTGATATCAAGGTTTAAAAAGACTACCTTGATGATTTCGGCAAAACCCAAGGTGGCTATGGCAAGATAATCACCGGAGAGCCGCAAGGTTGGAAAGCCGATTAATACTCCAAAGACGGCGGCAGTGATTCCTGAGCTTAAAATATTAAAAAAGAAAGGCATCCCCAGTTTCATAGTAAGTATGGCGCCGGTAAAGGCGCCAATGCTCATAAAGGCCGCATGCCCCAACGTCAACTGGCCGGTTAAGCCGGTGATCAAGTTCAAGCCCAACGCCAGAATAATGGCGATGCCGATATTTACAAATATCTGTAACACATAAGGGTCGATCAAATTTAATACCCCTTGTAAAAAATCACCCATCATTGTCTTACCTATACTTTCTTCTGAATCTTCAGACCCAAAAGCCCGGCCGGTCTAAATAACAAAACAATAACCAAAATGGCAAAGGCCAGGGCATCACGGTAGGACGAATAACCGATGGCCACGCCGAAAACCTCGATAACCCCTAAGATTATTCCCCCCAACATCGCGCCGGGAATAGATCCGATGCCGCCAAGTACAGCGGCGGCAAAAGCCTTTAGTCCGGCCAATAAGCCCATATTAAAAGAGACCGCGTTGAAATAGATACCCACTAAAACTCCGCCGGCGGCCGCCAATGAAGAGCCCAAGGCGAATGTAAAGGAGATTATCAGATTGACATTGACACCCATTAAAGCGGCGGTGTTATAGTCTTGGGAGGTGGCCCGCATGGCTTTGCCGATTTTTGTTTTATGAACGATGAACTCTAAAGCCAGCATCAATAAAGCCGACACTCCGATAATCAATAATTGCAAGGAAGAGAACTCGGCCGACCCTATTTTAAACTGGATCAGCGGGAAAGAGTTGTCCGGAAAACCCTTGGCGTCGGCCCCAAAAATCAGTAGCGCCAGGGTTGATAGGAATATTGAAACTCCGATGGAGGAGATTAAAGCCGAAAGCCGCGACGATTTGCGCAAGGGACGGTAAGCCACAAATTCAATAACAACACCCAAAAGCATGCAAAAAGCCATCGCTAGAATCATAGCGATAAAGACGTTCAGCTTTAACACCAAGACACAGAACAGGGCAACAAAAGCGCCCATCATATAAATCTCTCCATGGGCAAAGTTGATGAGCTGAATGATCCCGTATACCATGGTATAACCTAAGGCAATTAAAGCATAGGTGCTTCCCAAGGCCAGACCATTAACCAATTGCTGCCAGAACAATCTTTTTCCCCCTCAAAAAACCTCTGTTCCTGCTTAGAAAATAGCACTTGCCTGTATTTAAAGTGCCGGAAAAGTCGCCTCAATACCGCCCCTTCGGGCACCCCTTCCCCACGCATGGAAAAGGGGTTGGGGGATGAGGGGAAGACAATACCGGCTACTCGACTTTCACCGGGACTTTCGCTTTCAATGCAAAGCGGCCCTGCTTGACCTCTAACAGATAAACCGGACTTTTTACCGGTTCCCGGTTGGCCCGGAAGGTGATATTGCCGGAAACGCCTTTAAAATTCTTAGTTTTGGCGAGCTCGTCCCGGAATATTTTGGGATCATTGCTTTTGGCTCTTTTCATAGCCTCCGCCAGAATTATGACCGCATCATAACCTTGGGTTTCAAAGAGGCCGGGCAGTTTCCCTTTATTCTGAGCTTTGAATGTTTCAATGAATTTGGCCGTCTCCGGAGTGGGCTGTTCTGGTGAGAAGCCTACATAAACCATGCTTCCCTCGATGGCGCCGCCTCCAAGGGTAATCAGGGTGGGCGAATATAAACCATCGCCGCCGAATAAGTTGATCTTCAAACCTTGTTTCCTGGCTTCTTTCATAATTAATGAACCCTCGGTGTAATAGCCGGAGAAGAAAATGATATCCGGGTTTTTGGCTTTGATATTTGTGATCTGGGCGCTGAAATCCTTATCGCCGTCTTTAATCTTCTCTTCGGTAACTATGGCGATTCCTTTGCCTTTGATCGAGTCTTTAAAGACTTGAGTCAATCCGACACTGTAATCGTTATTATCCGAGGTAATGACGGCGATTTTTTTATAGCCGTAATTTTTTTGGAAATAATCGATTAACGCGGGAACAGCTACGGTGTCCAGGAGGGTATCCCGGAAAATAAAATTCCCCAATTCCACCACGCCGGGGCCGGTGGCTCCGGCTGAGAGCAACACCACTTTGGCCCTTTCGGCGATCGGAGCGGCTACTTTGGTTAATCCGGTGCAAGGATCGCCGATAATAGCCGCTACTTTATCGCGGCTGATGAACTTTTGAACTATAGAAGCGCATTCCTGTTTGTCGCCGCGGTTGTCCGCCTCTACAATCTCAATCTTTTTGCCGTTAACGCCGCCGGCCCTATTAATATCGGCGGCCGCCATTTTTAACCCAACTAGAGTCGGCTGGCCATACATAGCCACATCTCCGGTTAAAGCGCCCAGAAAACCAATCTTAACGGTATCCGAGGCCGCCCTGCTCACTCCAAACCCCGTTATCAATGTAATCATCGCTGTCATGGATAAAACGATCAGCCAAAAGTTTTGTTTTTTCAAATAAACCCCTCCTCTTTCTTTTTCTTTATAAAAATTCTGACCCTTAAAGCTCTGGCCATCACTGTCCGGTCAAAACGAGAGCGGGTTTATTCAGACTTTAACCGGACAGCTGAGCCCTGGTAGATAAAAAAATCAATTTTTTTGGATTCTACATTAATCGGAAAAACCCTTTTTTACCGGGTCGGATAAATGCTAAGTTCCTTTAAAACTTTGTAAGATCTTATTCCAAATAAGCGCAGGGGCCGGTGGCGCATTTACCGCAGACTTCACAAGAGCCAAGCTCCCGGTAGCTCTCATTATTTAACCGGCATTGTCTGTAACAGGCGTGGCGTTTAAAGCCGGAGCTCTCCAGGGCGCCGGCTGGGCAGATTTGCCGGCAATAATTACAGCCGTTGATATGATAAAAACAGCGGTGGATAATCCTTGGTCTGTCTGTTGCTTCCAGCGCCGCATTTAAAACAGCGGACCCGAAACGTCCGCCGCAGCCTTTGGAAGTAATAAGGAGATGGTTCCGGCCGAAAACGCCTAAGCCGCAGGCATAGGCGATATGTTTATGGGACCAGGCGGCCATCAAAAGATCGGGATCAAAGACGTAGGTTGGAGGCGGCGCTTCCAGAGTCACCCCTTCCCGGGCCAGGTTCCGCTTTAGCGCCGCCCCAATCCGGCTTATTAATTCGTTGGTTTTCACATAAACTTCAGCCCACTCCCTGGTGGCAAGCATCCCACGGCGGTTATTGACAATAATTTCCTTGGTGAACGGCAGAAAAAAGGCCACCACAGTTTGGGCATCCTTCAAAAGATCGGCGGGTTGAAGGTGTTGCGGGTTCATAATTCGAGGAAAGTCAAGGAAGATAGGATCGCCGGCGGCGGCGTATCCGATTAAAGGTTCCCGGTAATATCCCGAACCGCTATTATTTATTTCCTCCCGAATGATCGCTTCAATAGCCTGTTTGATCTTATTCAATTCCAACGCCTCATTCTTTTGACAACTTCCAAGTTTCAATTTTTTAAGGTTTATCCTGGAACAGTTTTATGCCTGATAAACGCCTCTGGCTAAAATATAAATTAAATAGTATAATATTACTACTGGGTTTACCAAATATTAACCTTCCAATAGACCCTCAGTGATCTTCAATTAGTTTCGGGCCGTACTTTAATTTTCCTCCCCAAAGCGCCGTCAATTGAATCTAACAGCAGTTGAGCTCTGAAGACCAATTTACCTTGACTGGGAGTGAGAAATTGATGAGTAATGCCGTTGAGCTGGCGAAAGAAAAAGTACGAAGCGTCCTGGGAGAACTTATCGAGTTACATCCCGCCAAAGTGCCCACCGATTGGATCTCCGAATATACCGGCATTAGCGATATCGAGTATATCGACCCCAAAGCCATGGAAATCCGTTTCCTGGAATATCAGGCTCAAAACGACCAGATTATTTACCATCATATCAGCCCAAAACAGGTTTTATTTATCGGCGGCTATTATTTAATTCAAGAGGAAGGGCTTTCCGGGCACTGGCTGGTCGGGGATCTGGGTGAGTCGGGGTTTATAGACTGTTGGTCCAGGACGGCCTCACTAAAAGAGGCGATCGATACGATTTAAAAATCTTTTTGCTTTGCGTCAAAAAAACTGAATAATCAATCCGTTAGAAGGATTATCCACTTGTATAAAGTGTATAATCCTTCTTAATTTTCGTTTTCATAGGCAGAGATTAAATGTAATGTCAACCCTTCACCGGAAAAAATTGTTTCCGCGCCCAGTTAAGGAAGACCGGTTGAAAACGTGAAAAATCAGACGGTGGGTTTAAGAGATAAAGATAACAAATATTTGGCAAGCGGATGTTAACGAAGTTTAACATTATTGCCGAAGGAAATTGGTGTTTAATTGCGGAAAATTAAAGGAGACTATTGAAACGGAGACCGCACCAAAGGAGAACAACATGAATATCAACAACCTGGAGCGGTACGATTTTATAAACCTATTGAAAGGCTTTGGAATCCTCCTTGTAGTATGGGGGCACACCATGATCCCCCGCTCCTTTCTGATATATTCCTTCCATATGCCGCTATTCTTCTTTATATCCGGTTTTTTATATAAATACAAACCCTGGAAGGAGTTTATAGTCGGAAAAGTTAACCGGCTTTATTTGCCTTATGCAATTTTTACAGTTCTTTCGTGGGTATTTTACTTGATAATGCTAGAGGTACAAGGACGCAGGGATTTGATGGACGAGCATTTTTTGAAAATAATCTCCCTTGTCACTGGGACGGGGCTGAATGGCGGAAATGACCCGATATGGTTTCTCACCTGTTTATTGATGGTGTGCATCCTCTTTTGGTGGCTGGATAATTTATTTAAAAAAGCCGGCCGGATTTTCCTAGCCGCGCTGGTTATATCGTGGATAGGTTATTACCTTGGGATCCGCCGGATCTTTTTACCGTTTAAGCTTGATGTGGCTCTGACGGCGCTACTTTTTTATTTTATTGGTTACTATTGCCGTCAATGTGATTTGCTCCAGCGGATAACAAAAGTTAACCGGTTCGTATTGGTAATAGTCCTGTTTATTTGTGCAACGCTCCAATTTTATCTGGCCCGTTTAAATATCAAATTAACCGATATTCCCAAGGTGAGCATGATCAGCAACAACCTTGGCAATTATTTTTTGTTTTATATCCCAGCCATCTTCGCCATTGTTGTATTGGTGATATTGGGGTACCGACTCAAATCAGTCGCCGGTTTAAATTTTCTCGGCCGGAATTCCTTGGTAGTATTAGCCTCCCATAAACCTTTGTTGTTCTTGTTTAATGTTTTTTTCGAGCCTTATATGGATACGGCATCCCCGATATACGGCATCGCCGCAAGCGTGGCGGCAATTGTTCTGTCTTTACCGC
>JBLNCU010000068.1:0-10119 GCA_050260935.1 Bacillota bacterium | reverse complement strand
GATAAATCACGAGGGCCGTTTGGTATAAAAAAGTTTAACCCGCCAACTCTCTCAAAATAACTGCTTTTTTCCGCTGTTTCCCTATTTTGTTATTTCCCTGGTCGGAAGGTAGTTCGGCGGTAGCCGGATCTGACCACGGATGGTCAACTCCAGGCGAAGGCAGGACGCCGAAAGCCGGATGCTGTAGGCCGAACTTCCTCGGTCTAGCCTAAGTATGATCCCATCAAAAAAGGAACCTCGCGGTTCCTTATTGACCCTGTATTACACCTTTCGGCCCTAGGGGGCGCGGAGGAGTTGGTGACATCCCCTGTCGACATTCGATCTCAACGGGCTAAAAAACAAATGGATTCCCCATAAACCCGTATAAACATAATAAAACCAGGCTTCCAAATTGATGATCGGCTCCCCGGCCACATTGAACCGGAAATGCCCCGGTTCGATAATCCCGGCGTGGACCGGCCCAACCGGAATTTCATATACCACGGTTCCTTGAACCTTGGTGAACTCCGTTTCCTTCACCGTCAGTGGCGGTTTTTTCCGGAGATCGGCGTTCTTCCGGAGCGGGAAAACACCGGCCGGCCAATTATTATGAGAGATCAAACTCCGGGGATCGGAATATCCTTTAAGAGAATAAACAAGAGCATTCCGGCAATAGCGAACAGGCCGGGCAGGAAGGTAAGACCCGTTAATAGCATTGCTTTTGACAACCCGGTGACCAAGGATTGAAACCAAACTGTCCATTTGTTCAGGAAACATTTGCCGTTTTCAGTTTTTGACCTTTGGCTCTGGCTTGTACTACTTTATTCCAGGCTTCTTCGGATAACGGACGGTCAAAACTGCGCATTCCGCCCAGTTTAAACCCGTGCTTTTTAGCCAAGCCTTTAAAGAAGTCAATAACCTCGGTATTGATATCAATTCCCAGGCTGTAATGTTCATAAATCTCTTCCAAGGCCAGCAGCATCGTTTCGGACATGCAGGCATAAGCCAGGCCTTTTTCAAACCCAAAATTCCAGCCCAGATCTGGGGAGCCCGGAAGGGCTATAACCCCGCCGTCGATAACCAATACGTCAGGCCTGGCCTCCTTCACTTCCAGGCTAACATCGGGTGGACGGGCCACATCGCAGACAACCGCGCCGAATTTAAGCATGTCCGGCGTTATAAGGCTATTGACCTGGCTGGTGGCTGTAACCACCACATCGGCCTGGGGTAAGTACTGTTCCAAATCCACCGTATAGACTAACGGTGATTGCCCCTCAACCTTTTTCACAAATTCTATGTATTCTTCCAAATCGGCGCCGGCCGCCGGAACCAGCGGATGGCTCCGGACAAAATCCATAACCGCGCCGCCGGAATAGGCGTTTTCACGGTTAAGATATTGATAAATCTCGGCCATTACCTTTAGTAACCGCCGGCGGCTGTGTTCTTCATTATTGGGGTTCCCAATTAGAATCAGGGAATTAACCCGTTCAGCCATTAACAAGGCGGTGGCCCGGCCGATAGACCCGGTGGCCCCCACGATAGCCGCCACCGTCTCCCCGATCGGAACTCCCAACCGGTTGGCCGCTTCCAAAGTGGCCTCGACAGCCGCGGCCACAGTGTAGCTATTGCCCGTAGTAATAGCCACACCAAGATTTCGCAGATCACGCCCGCCTTTAGTCACAACCGAGGTATAGGCGCCTAATCCTACAATCTTGGCTCCCCGTTCCTTCGCCAGGTTGACGGCGGCGCTTAATTCCTTAAAGGCTTGCTCCTTCGGCATATTCATCAATTCTTCAGAGGTCCGGGCCACGCAGATAAACTCACCGTAAGCCTTCTTCCCGGTTTTGGAGGTAACCCTGGTTTTAGCGATTACAAATGGTTCCAGTGTGTCGTTGACCCGGGAAAAGAGATCCTTAATCTCTTCTTCGGAAAAAATCCCCAACGACTCGTCAAATTCGCCGTAATTCCGCAAATAAAGCGGATGAACCAAAAAGGCGAACTTACCCTCGTTTTCGGCCGCCGGGGGAACCTGTTCTTTAACAGCCGGAGGTTTAACCGAAACCGGCGGCGGTGTTCTACCCACAATATGCGCAAGAAAACTGGCGGTATTTCCGTTAGCCAGCCTGGCCGCCATTTGCTCAATCGAGTCCATCGCCTGCCGGCATTGTTCCCGGCTGATAATTAAAGGCGGTTCCAGGCGGATTACTGAGGCGCCGTTGAGAGTGGGGGCCACCCTTAATTTCTCCACATTCAACAGATAACTGGAGACAATTGGGGAAAGGAATTCCTGATCGGCAATAACACCCAGCAGGCTATCGGGAAGCGTTTCACTGGTGACTCCCAACTCCAACCCCAACATCAGTCCCCGGCCGCGGACCGCGGCAATAATACGGGGATACTTCTCCTTAATCGCCTTTAGCCGGGAGAGCAGATATTCTCCATTGGCGGCGACCTTCTGCAACAATTCTCCGTTGTTCCTGGTTAACAGCTCCAAAACCCGGATCCCGACCCGGCAGGCCAGGGTATTTCCGGCGAAAGTGGAGGAGTGTTTGACTGCAAAGTCCTCGGAGTAGGCCTCTTCGGTGGCCAAACAAGCTCCGATCGGAAGTATGCCTCCGCCTAAAGCCTTGGCCAAGGTCATGATATCCGGGGTAATCCCGTCCCTTTCACAAGCAAACAGCCTGCCGGTTCTCCCCAGCCCGGTCTGGACCTCGTCGATGATTAACAAGGCACCGTAGCGGTGGCATATCTCCAGAGCCTTTTGCAGATAGCCGTCGGGTGGGATGATGATACCCCCTTCGCCCTGAATCGGCTCGACAATGAAAGCTGCGTATGTACCGGGCTGCGCCGCCAAGGCTTCCTCCAATTGGGCGCAATCTCCATAGCGAATCTGGTCAAAACCTGGGGCGGGCGCTCCGAAACCTTTTTGATAAAGCTCTTTACCGGTGGCGGATAACGCCCCCAAGGTTTTACCATGAAAACTGTTTTTGGTATAGAGTATCCCCAGACGGCCTGTACGGATCCTGGCCATTTTCAAAGCGCCTTCAATAGCCTCGGCGCCACTGTTGCTGAAAGTTACATATTTCAATCCGGGTGGGGCGATTTGAATTAACCGGTGGGCCAATTCCCCGGCCGCCGCCAGGAATGATGGTTGGACAAAACTCGGTTCACCGTTTGCTTGAACTTCCATAAGCGCTTCCCAAATCTCCGGCGGATTGAAACCAAAGGGAAGGGCCCCGTAAGAGGCGATAAAATCCAAGTATTTATTTCCGGCGGCGTCAAAAATATCACAGCCGGATCCCCGGGTAAACACCTTGTCCATATTTAATTGCTGCAGTTGTTTTGCCAGATGCGGGTTGACATTCTCCGCGAAGAAATGCATTTTACGCCTCCAAACCCAATCTTTAATAAACCATAAAACCAGTTTACCATTAAAAAGGTTTGATGGTCAATCTTTAATTAAATTTATTATTCCTCCGATAGCGGTTTTTACCTTAGATTATCCTCAAAAGCAGCCTGTTACTTTCCCTCAAGGTCCTTGATGTTATGACGGATCCAAAACCAACTGATCCGGCTTGGCTTTTTGCAGATCAAATAAACGGCCCCGCTTAATAAAAGAATAATTAAACAAATTGTTAACCAAACCAGCGGACTGATGATTAGTAAGTCGGAGCCAACCGGATGCATTTCGGCAAATTGTCCCTTTTCAGGGTTAAAAGAACGCAATTGAGCGGCCTGGCTGTGAGCGCCGCTTTTGGGAGCTAAAATATCCAGCACCCGCGGTTCGATGTTCAAATCGTGCCCGCCGCCAATCACCCATTCTCCGGGTTTAGGACTCAACTTACGGAAAAAATCCTCGCCGAAGCCGTCGTAAGAACCGACTAACACATAGTAATGCCAGTTTTTAGCGGGTTTACCGATATAAGATTCGGGGACATAGGCTCTGATTGTATGTTTATCCGCCAGCAACTCCACCCGCAATGGATGGGCCCTTAAAGTATTGCTGTCTTCCAGCGCCAAGAGTTGGCTGTTACCCCAGCCGACTATCCTTAAGCAGATTTCCCAGGCATATTTGGGGTTAAACTTCACATTGGCCCCGGGGTGGGGGAGAATAACCAATCCTTGACGGGGTTTGGTGTCGATAAAGATCCTTAGATTCTGATGAATAAACCCTTCCGGCGCCATCCAGGGGTTGGTTACATTCAGAAAAATGGTATCGAAACAGACTACCCCTCCTCCCCCCGGAGCCACTTTGAACCCGGTTATATCGAACAGTCCCTGATATGGTTTGAAAGCTATATTGGTTGGATATTGATAAGTCCCGTATCCGTGTTCATCACCGACTGGGTCGCTCATTTCGAAGTATATCCCGGAACGGCTTGCCCCGCAGAATAATAACGTAAAGACGACTAAAAAAATCAGGCCGATTAAAAAACGGCGTATTTTCATAACAAATCACCCCCACCGTAATCTATGCGGTTGAGGGTGGAAAATATTCTTATTTTCAGGGCCGGTCCAAAACGGGAATTACCCGGCGCTGGGGGTTAATTCAATAATGGCCAGCGCTTGTTCCGGCCCGACCGGGTCTCCCGGTTCAACCAGCAAAGAGATTATAGTCCCATCTACCGGTGAAGGCAGCAGGAACTCTTCCCCGTCCAACAACATTACCAGAATATCTTGATCAATCTCAACTGTTTCCGCTTCAGCCACCAGCCAGCGTCCAACCTCGGCGGTTCCTTCTTCAGCAACCAGCCAGGGGCATTTCAGTTCTATCTGTTCCTTATTCTTCATGGAGATAGACCCGGGGGACCCTTCCGTTGAGCATGCAAGTGACTTCGTAATTAATAGTGCCCATTTGTCCGGCTACAGTATCGGCCGGGATTTCCACCTCCCCCATTCTCCCAATAAGCACTACTTCCTGACCCAGTTCGGCCGGTTCATCCCCGAGATTAATCATGCATTGATCCATGCAAATGGTTCCGACGATCGGAAATTTTTTACCACCCACAATCGCTTCCGCCTTACCCGAAAGCAGCCTGGACCACCCATCGGCATATCCAATGGGAATAGTGGCGATGGTTGCCTCCCGTTCCAGATGGTATTTTTGGCCGTAGCTGATGCCGGCCCCTTTGGGAACCCTTTTTAAAAAGGTTATCCTGGTCTTCAAGGACAAGACCGGTTTTAATTGAATTCGCTCCCGGTTGACCTCAGCCGAAGGGTATAACCCGTATAGTATAATGCCCGGGCGGACCATGTTGAAGTATGAGGCCGGTAAATCAATTATTCCGGCGCTATTGGCCAGATGAATTTTTTCCGGCAACAATCCCGCCTTTTTTAGCTCAGTGAGCACCCCGGTAAAGGTATTTATTTGTTTCAAAGCATACTCTTTGTTCTTTTCGTCAGCGGTAGCCAGGTGGGAAAAGATTCCCGAGACTTTAATCCCGCTTAAGCGGGAAACTTTACTGATAAAAGCCATCGCTTCCCGGGGTTGAACGCCGATCCGCCCCATCCCGGTGTCAACTTTGATATGGACCGGGGCGATTACCCCGGCGGCAAGCGCCGCTTGAGATAAAGCCGCTGCGGCCTGCTCGCTGCAGACCGCCGGTATCAACTTGTTATTTACGAATGATTCAACCTGGTTTGCTTGCAAAGCGCCGAATACTAAAATTGGAGCGGTAAAGCCCGCTCTTCTTAAAACTATTCCTTCTTCCGGCAAAGCGACCCCCAACCAATTGGCGCCTGATGCCAACGCCGTTTTGGCTATTTCTACGGCGCCGTGCCCGTAAGCCTCGGCTTTCACAACAGCCATAATGTCTATATCCGGCCCCACCAAACGCCTTATTTCCTTTAAATTATGGCGTAAGGCGTTTAAATCGATTTCCACCCAGACAGGTCTAATAAATTCCGGGAATTGATTCAACTTGTCAGCACCTTCTTAATAGCCAACGGGATTTTGGGCAGCAGATCTCCCGCCACCATACCGCGGCAGCCCATCTCTTCGGCGGCTAAATCTCCCGCCAAGCCGTGAATATAGACAGCGGCCACTCCGGCATTAAAAATATCCATGCCTTGAGCCGCCAAGCCTCCAATCATTCCTGCCAGAACATCACCCATCCCTCCGGTAGCCATACCGGGATTTCCAGTAGGGTTGATAAAAGTAAACCCATCCGGGGCAGCGATCACTGTCCGCGTTCCTTTTAAAATCAAATATACCTTCCATTCCTCCGCAAAACGGCGTGCCGTTCCAAGCCGGTCGGCCTGAACTTCCGGGACGGTTAACCCCGTAAGCCGGGCCATCTCGCCGGGATGCGGCGTTAAAATGACCGGTTGGTTTATATATTTGAAAAGCTTTTTATTGGCGGCCAACAGATTTAAACCATCGGCATCGATTACCAACGGTGCTTTAGCCCTTTCCAACAGACCGTATAAAAAAGATTCTCCATCCTCCATCTTCGACAGTCCCGGTCCGAAAACGATACTCCGGTAATTATCCCAACTGTGAAGCAGGTCGGGCCAGGAAACAACCATTACTTCGGCGGGTTTTTCCCAGAAAGGGAGATCCATCCGCAAACCGGCGGTTACCAAACCGCACCCGCTTCTAAGCGCTCCTAGGCAAGCCAGCGAAACCGCGCCGGTCATTCCCGGCGAACCGCCGACCACCAGGACGTGCCCGTTGCTTCCTTTATGGGCTGTCGACAGCCGTTGAGGAAGCAGAGACCTAATTTCAGCCGCGGTGGGGTAATTGATTTTCAGCTCGGGGGAGTGCAACAACTCTTCGGGGAAGCCAACCTGTTTAACGATTAAATTGCCGCAGTAGTCGGCCCCGGGGTAACAAAGCAGGCCGGGTTTGGGCAGCCCGAAGGTAACCGTCAAACAAGCCTTTATAGTTGGATTGGAAATCTGGCCGGTATCCACCTGAATGCCGGAAGGTAGGTCGACGGCGATTACCGGTTTATTAACCTCATTTATCCGCCGGATGATCTCGGCCAGCACTCCTTCAGGAGAGCCTTGAGCGCCGGTCCCCAGCAAAGCGTCGACCAAAAAATCCGCGCCGGACAATTCCCCCGGGGTTAAACTTCCCCATTGAAGCAGCCTGACTCCGAATTTCTCCGCCAGCTTTAAATTTTCCAACGCTAAACCCCGGTATAAATCCGGATCGAAGGCCAACACCGCCGTAACTGCGGCTTTTTTCTCCCCCAACAGCCTGGCCAGGGCCAAACCATCACCGCCATTATTCCCTTTTCCGCAACAAATATAGACCTTTTTCCCCCGAAGTTCCCCGAACCGGTCCTCCAGCGCCTCTATTATCCCCAAGGCTGCCCGTTCCATAAGAATCAACCCGGGAACACCATAACTCTCCTGAGTCAGGCTGTCGATCTTTCTCATCTGTTCGGCGGATGCAACTCTCATTTGATCGCCTTCTTTTTAATTGTTGGGGAAAGCCAATTTTTAAAGCTGTATATATCCGCAATCAATCAGTTTCCAAGACCACTTGCGCCATTGCGTATTCTTTACAATGGGAAATGCTTAAATGAATCCGGGCAACCTTTTTCTCTGCCAAATAACTGCCTACCTTGCCTGAAGGGCGAATCTCCGGTGCGCCTTCCGGATTATGCCCGATCTCTATTTCCCGCCAGTTGAATCCAGCCAAGCCCGTGCCCATGGCTTTTAAAAGCGCCTCCTTGGCTGCAAAAAAACCGGCCAAGCGATGGCTGGCGTTGCCCGCCTCCAGAAGCTCGACGGCAGAAAAAACCCTCGCCCGAAAACGATCATTGACGGCCGCTTTGGCGATGCGGCTAATCTCGATCAAATCAACACCGGTCCCGATGATCAAAAAAATCTTCCTCGCCTTTTATTTTTTAAAATAAAGAGCAGCTTTGAGCGCCGCCCCAAACCGGACTCTTTCAACTTTACTTTTCATCTTTGGCTTTCACTTTTCGCTATTCACTTTATTTAACTGTTTAGCTCCAGGGGTGTTTCGGGCTTATAATAAAAGGAGGTCAGCGGATTCTCAAAACCGAGCTGCCGGTATTTTAATAGCGGTTCCGTTCCACCGACCATCAAGTACCCACCCGGTCTTAAGGCTTCGTAAAATTTCCGGTAAAGGACGGCTTTGGCTTCCTCGGTAAAATAAATCACAACGTTTCTGCAGATAATCAGATCCAATTGGCTTTCAAAAGGCTCCAGCAGCAGATTGTGGGCCTTAAACTCCACCATTTTTTTGATCGAATCCTTTAAGTAAAAAGAGTTATCCCGAACATCAAAGTATTTGCCGACTAATTCCGGAGGCAGGCTTTTGACTTCATTAGCCCCGTAAACGGCGGCCAGGGCTTTTTCCAAAATCGCCTTGTCCACATCGGTAGCGATAATCCTCACTCTGGACTCAGCTTGAAGCTCACTGACAATTATCGCCACCGAGTACGGTTCCGCTCCATCCGAACAGCCGGCGCTCCAGATATTAACCCGCGGCTGTTTGGAGAGCAAATCCGGTAAAATCCGATCCCATAGTTCCTGAAAACGTTCGGCATTCCTGAAGAATTCCGAAACGTTAATAGTCAGTTTTTTAACAAAGTCCTTGTACTTCTGGGAATTGGTTTGCAGGGTCTTCCAAAACTCATCGTAGGTTTGAACGCCCCAAAGCTGCATTAAAGAATGAATCCTTCTATCCATTTGCTGGCTTTTATAACTGCTTAAATCGATCCCTGACAATTCGCCGGCCATTTTTTTAAAAGTAGGATAGTCCAGCAATTTACTCCTCCCAAACTTTTGCGATATTATTGATTTTCCCAAAATGTGCTATCAATTGCCCTGTTTTTTGAAAAAAATGGCAAATCGTAAATTGCTCTGCTAAAATTAAACTGTTAAGCTTATTCTACTTTTTCTAGAACGATCCTTCTTTAAATCTACTTCTATTGTTTAGAACCCAAATGTTTAAAACCCTTAGCCCATTTCTTTAACGATCATCTCCAGGGGGCGTTTCTCCGGCCCTTTGGTGGCCTTGGCGGGATACCCCAGTGGAATTACAGCCATAAACTCGCCTTGAGGCTCCTCCAACAAAGCCAGGACCGGATCTTTAATTAAAAACAATATGCCAAGCCAAACACTGCCCAATCCCAAGGAAGTGGCGGCCAGTAATAAATTTTCCACCGCAGCGGCTGAACTTTGAATTTCCATGGTCCGGAAAAAATCAACCGCCGTTTGAAAATCAACCCCGAACAGTTTAGTGCCGTGGTCAATGAGTTCCCCGGTATTGGCCACCGCTATTACCACCGGAGCGCTGGCGATTGATCGGGCGGCCATTCTTAATAAAACTGCAGTCGCTTTAGGGAATTCCCCGGCTTTCAAATTTACCAACTCAACTAATTCCCGCTTCTTATCCCCTCTAACAATTATGAACCGCCATGACTGCTGGTTATGAGCCGATGGGGCCTTATTGGCGGCCTCGACCAACGTATGCAGAACCTCATCGGATACCGGATCATTAGTGAATAAACGAACACTATGACGGTCGCTTATTGTTTGTAAAGTTTGATTGCCAAAAGAGGCCGGGTCTTTAAAGGCCAACCAACCCACTCCTTTGCCGGGAACGATTTTTATTTTAAATGGTTTATTACCAACCGATTATTTATATTTTACATCCGGCAACAGGAAGCTTTCAAATAAATATTTTTTAAATCCTTGCAGATTAACGTCAGCTTCGGTTAACAACGATTTTGACCAGGTAAACCCTATGCGTCATAAGGGGTGGTTGCTTATTTAACAGTCCCCGGCAGCTGAATATGTCCACTTTTTCCATTCGCAAAGCGGTTTGTTTTAATTGGCGGTAGGATTTGGGGCTCAAGATCCCGATTAGCGCCAGCCGGGTTTTTACTCCTCTAATCTCAGCCGCCAGCTTTTTAACACTACTGTCTTGGTCCTTATTAATCACTGCAAAATCGTAGCGGCGGATAGCGAATAAAACCGGCAGCGGATCGTTTTCAATAGCCACCCCGGCATCGATTAATATTTTGGTTTCCCGCCCCGGGTTGAACTCCCCGACCTTCTCAACAAGCTTCAGGCTAAGGTAATTAGACATGTCGGTTCTGGCCAGCCGGGAGCAATAACCATAAAAAGGCCAGATCTGCATCCCCACAACTATCA
>JBLNCU010000067.1:0-3237 GCA_050260935.1 Bacillota bacterium | reverse complement strand
TTTTTTGAGAAGGTTTTAGGCTTACCGGCCTAACAGTTGCAATACTTGTTGCGGCTGTTGGTTGGCCTGGGCCAGCATCGCATTGGCGGCTTGCGACAGGATATTCAGCTTGGTGAAGTTCATCATCTCGGCCGCCATATTGGCGTCTCTGATCCGGGACTCGGAGGCGGTGATATTCTCCGAAGCGACGCCCAAGTTGTTAATGGTATGCTCCAAGCGGTTCTGGACGGCTCCAAGTGACGACCGTTGCGAAGAAACCCGGCTGATGGCGGCATCGATCCTGGTAATAGCTTTTCCGGCGGAGACGATATCGGTGACCTGGATCGTGGAAACACCCAAAGCCTCAGCTTTCATGTTCCCGATGGAAGCGTTCATATTCTGCATCTCATTGGCGCCGATCTGGAAGACCTGGGCATTGTCTACCAAATGGACGTAAGTATCAACAGATGCGCCGGCAGCTGATGTAAACTTAGCAGCAGCTGTAGCATAAGTAGTAGAAAAACCGGAATTACTGTTAAAGGCGATATCGACATTCTTATTCAGTAAGCCCAAAATAGTATTGCCGTGTACGACCGTACTGGCAATCGTTGAACCGCTAGAGGCATCTTTAACAGTTATCTTATAAGAATTTTCCGATGCCGCGGTAAGTTCGGAGAAACCGAAGGCTTTCATAATGTCTTGGTCGGCCAGTACGTTGAGTTTGCCGTCTTCACCGGCAATGGCGGAACGCAGGACGAAGGTCCCGGAAACAGCCGCTGAGGTGCTGGCGGTTGGCGCCATAACATAATCGGCAAGCCCGACGCTAGTGCCAACGACCGCGCTTTGGCCCAATCCCGTGCTATCATAGATTGCCTTGGTGAATTTAGCGGCGACAGAGGCCAAAGTATCATCCCGGTTAATAGTAAAGGAAGTTTTTTTGCCGTCCCCTTGGACAATGGTGATGGTCTTATCCTTATCCAGCATAAACCGGCCGCTCTCATCGTAAAACTGGGCGACATTCGACAATTTGGTGCCAGCGGAAGCTGTAACCCCGCTGGTCTTATCCCGGAAAACACCGGAAACATGGACTTGTTTGGCGCCGGCAGTGTCGAAAGCGATATGAATCGCATAAGTGCCCGCCCCGGCTCCATTGCCGGCCAAAGCGCCTCGCATGAATACTTTGGTGGTCTCCTTATCCGATGAGACAATAGCGGATGCCGACCCATCGAGCAACGTCTTGTTGTTAAAGGAAGTGGTATTCCCGATCCGGTCGATCTCGCTCTTGAGTTGGTCGATCTCTTTCTGCATCTCCTGGCGGTCATTGGCGGTATAGGTGTCGTTCGACGCTTGAACCGCCAGTTCCTTCATACGTTGCAGGATGGAGTGGGTTTCGGTCAGGGCGCCCTCAGCGGTCTGGATCAGGGAGATGGCATCCTGGGCGTTCCGGGAGGCTTGGTCCAAGCCCCGGATCTGGCTGCGCATCGTCTCGGAAATGGCCAACCCCGCGGCGTCATCGGCGGCCCGGTTGATCCGGAGGCCGGAGGAGAGCTTCTCCTGGCTCTTGGCCATTAACGACTGGTTGATTCCCAGGTTACGGCTGGCGTTTAGCGCAGGCAGGTTGTGGTTAATAATCATAATTGATTCCTCCTTGATAATTTTTGGGTATCCGTACCCTTTCCCGTTCATTTCGTTCCAGTCGGCCGTCTAAAACAAAATAAACGGATCGGTGGTTAAACCACCGCCGCCGGGATTAAATCCTTAAATTTAATCCCTACGGTGGTGGTTTAAATTTTTCTATCTTACTATAAGTATCGGCCGGTTTCAATGGAACTTTAACCAAAATTATTAAGTTCACAAACCGATTCCAAAAACCTTAACATATATAACTTAAGCGTTAACTATTGGCTTTTGCCTAATTCCTATTGCCTTTTCTCCATCCCCTTTTGCCTTAAGCCTCAAGCTTATGCCTATTCATGACTGTCTAAATCCTCGAAAGGAAGTGTCGTTTTTAAAATATAATTTTTCAGCCGCCGCCGCCGTATTTTGTAACTGAACCCGGTAATACTCTTCAAAAAGTCGTTTATTGGCCTCATAAAGAAGGCGATGAACTTCCTCATCGCTCATATCCGTAAAATTCACCGCTAATAAATCGGAGTTCAAATGCTTCCGCTCGTAAAAATCCTCACAATCCTTTAATAAGCCCTTTTCAATCGCATAATAATATAATGGCGAACCGGGATAAGGAGTGACCGGCCGGATGGTCCGAAATTGGGAATGATCATCGTATTTTAGTAAAAACTCTACTCCCAGCCTTAAAGACTCGGCGGTTTCTCCGATATTCCCGAAGATAATATTCAAACCGGGGCTAATCCCGGCAGCTAAAGTGTTTTCAACCCCGCTGATAATCTGCTTCACTGTGAGGGCTTTTTTCATATTCCGGAGCGCTTGTTCATCCAGCGATTCAATACCGTAATTAATAAAGACGCATCCGGCTTCTTTCATTAATTTTAGCACTTCCGGAGTGGCGTAATTCAACCGTCCGTTGCAATCCCAATTAATCTCCAATTTGGCTTTGATGAAACTTTCACATAATTCGCTGGTACGCTCCACCGAACTCATTAACAACTCATCAGAGAAGGCCACGTAGGAGACGGCATAATCTTTCTTTAAAATTTGGATTTCTTCGACGATACTCTCGGCGGACCGGGGGCGAAATCCTTTATCCATCCGGTAACAAAAATTACAAGTAAAGGTGCAACCCCTGCCGGATAAAACCGGCAGGCAACGTTGACTGTTTTTGATATTGGGTAAACGCAACAAGGCATAGTGGTCCATCGGGAATAAATCCCAAGCCGGATAAGGAATATCATCGATATCTTGTATCAAAGCCCGCGGCGAGGTTTTTATGAATTTCCCGTTCTCCAGATAGGCAATACCGGCAACTGTAGCCAGGGATTGTTTTCTCTCCAAAGCCTGTAATAATTCTACCACGGTTATTTCCCCTTCACCGATAACAACAGCGTCAGCCAGTGTCTTCCGTAAAAAATATTCAGGTTCCGGGGAGGCCAAATGGCCGCCTAAAACAAAAAACGGCCGTTTTTTGGCTTTATTGATGGCTTCGGCAATTTTAACAGCTCTACGATATTGGTAGTAACCGCCGCAAGCGCCTAAACCGACCAGATCATATTCATTTTTGTTCAAAAGCTCTGTTAAGTGGGACTCGGGCCAATGATAAACATCCTGGTTATAAATCTCGAC
>JBLNCU010000066.1:0-14950 GCA_050260935.1 Bacillota bacterium | reverse complement strand
ATGGAATGGCTAAATTCCATCATTTAGGTGACCACGGTAATCATTATTATTCTTAAGTTTTGGTAACTTAATTTGAGAAAAAGGCGGTTAACTTATGTGAGAAATAACAATATACCATTACTTTAAAAAAGATCAATAATGAGTGGAAAATGGCGGGTTTTGAATTAAACCGGTAGAGAAGTCCGCAATGTTACTACTCCCGCATAAGTGCGGTATATATCCGGTGCGGTAGCTCATCGGTAGTGGTGGGTGGTTTTGTAGTTGGGGAATGGCTGTTTAATTGTATTACCAGTGAGGCTGACGATTCAGATAGAGGCGGGGTTAAATTCCAAAAGGGGGCGGCGGCTTAAACCTACCGCCCCCTATCCTTAATTTCCCAATAACACTTTCGAGAACTATGGTAAAATCATCGATGCCTGGTAAACCGATATGGACTGGTCGATGGAGAAGTTCTGGTCCCAGGAGACCGGGGCCGTCAAAAGCCTGGGGCGTTCGGCCGCTAGTTTGGGTCCGTTTTGGGTGGGCGGGAAGAGCAGGGAGGTTGTTACCAGATAAATGGCGATACAAGCGGCGACTAAACTCAGCCGCCGGAGCCAAACCATCTTTGGAGACGGCGGAAGAAAGGAACATTCAGTCTCTAAAAACCGGGCGCGTAAATTTTCCATCGGATCAAAGTCAAGCGGTTCAGCGACAATGTTCTCAAGATATCTCTTCAGCATTAAAAGCTCCTGGTATTCGCGATCACACTCGGGACAGGTAAAGAGATGTTTTCGCAACTCCCGGGTTTCATCGGCGCTAAGTTCCCGGTCACAGAAGGATGATAATAAGTTTTGCACATGATTGCAATTCATGCCTCTTTAACCTCCTTCCCCTGAATATAGGGGAGCAAGATACGGCGCAAAATCTTACGGCCGCGGTGGATGCGGGATCGCACCGTTCCGATTGAGCAATGAAGAATTTGGGCTATCTCCTCATAAGAAAGACCTTGAATATCACAGAGAATCACCGCTGAACGGTACTCGTTGGAGAGCTGCTCCAATCCGAGTTGAATCTGACGGCCTAATTCCAACCGGACGGCTTCTTGCTCGGGATTGTGGTTCCAATCGGGAATTTCAATTGGCTTTTCATTCTCCAAATGCGGACTGGGTTCATCGATGGAGGTAACAACCGGCCGGTTTTTCTTCTTCCGGTAATGATCGATATAAAGGTTATGAATAATCTGATATAACCAACGGTCAAACGCGGTGCCGTCTTCAAAACGGGCAAAAGATTTATAAGCGCGGTAGAGAGCCTCTTGCAGAAGGTCCTGCGCCTCATGATGGTTGCCGCAGAGACGGTAGGCAAATTGAAACAAGGGTTTCTCATAAGTTTTAACCAGATTTTCGAAGAGCGCCATCCGGTCTTGAGTGACTTTGGTTCCGGAGATTGTTTCGGCAATTGTGTTTGTCATCGGCCCCACCTTTTTATATCATCAAATTTAGCAGTTGGCGTAATGGAACTAAAACGGATTCAAGTTTCCGTTATTAACGGCATTTGAAATTCCAATAATTAATTCCATTATACCAAAACTTTATGACACTGTAATAAACAGTTTTTGCTAAAAATTAAACGGAGCAGTGGATGCCTTTCGAACTTAACGGTTGAAAGGTTGGAAAGGATTATTACGGCCGGAATTGTTATTACTATTCAATTGTTCCGGTTTAGCTTCCAATTTAACTTTAAATACCTTGAGTTGTCCGTCCCTAAAGATCAGCAATTCGATTTCCTGGCCGACCTTTGACTTGCCAACAACGTTCACCGCATCTTGCGGAGTTTTAATTTTCTTATGGTTGATCTCCTTAATGATATCCCCGTCCTGCAATCCGGCTTTGGCTGCCGGGCTGTTGGGATATACTTGAATAATCGCGCCTTCCTGGTTGGTCAGGCCGTAGTAATTGGCAATCCTGTCGCTAATCTCGGTTAAACCGACTCCCAGCCACGGGGCGGCCGGACGTTGAACCTTACCTTTGGTAATGAGCTCTTGCGAAATTTTCTTAGCCAGGTTAACCGGGATGGCAAACCCTAGGCCTTGGGCATTGGCGATGATCGCCTCATTGATGCCGATCACTTTACCGGATAAATCAACCAGCGGCCCGCCGCTGTTTCCGGGATTGATGGCGGCGTCGGTTTGAATTAGGTTGCCGTGCTGATGATCATCGGGATTATCCAAGGACCGGTTTAGGGCGCTGATGATTCCGGCGGTAACGGTATCCTGGAATTGATACGGATTACCGATGGCCATCACCCATTGCCCGGGGACCAGGCTGTCGGAATCCCCAAGTTCGGCGGTTGGCAGATTCTTGGCGTCTATTTTAACTACGGCCAAGTCGGTCTGGGGATCAGTGCCGACGACCCGGCCGTCGAATTTTTTACCGCCCTGGAGAGTTACTTTTAAATTTTGAGCGCCTTTAACCACATGTTCGTTGGTTAAAATGTAGCCATCTTGACGGATAATAAAACCGGAGCCGGCGCCGTGAACTTGCTGTTGCTGGTTGCCGAAGAGACCGGGGGGGAAGAAGTCCCGAAATTCCTCAGGAATATCCGGGGTCTGGGTTACAACAGACAAAGTGTCTATATAGACCACTGAGGGAGCGGCCTTTTGCCTGGCGGTGATGAAAGAGTTCGGTCCCAACTGCTCATTAATATAGTCGACTTTTTTCAGAGCCGGCTGCTCTACAAATCTCTGTTCCGCCGCTTTATTTTGAAAAAGTTGCGGCGCTAAACCCCAAAAAATGCCGGCGGTAATTATTGATGAAAATAAAGCTATCGTTAAGTAGGAAAAATATTTTTTAAGATTATCGCTCATTGAAAAAGCCTCCATTTACGTGTAAAATCTAGTATAGGCTGAAGAATGAATCTCAAGGCTTGATACCCGGGTATTTTTCTCAACCGCTTTCGGTATTTATCATAGAAAACGGGGCCTTTTTAAAAAAGTTCCCGGACTTTTCGGAAAATTCCTGGAAAAAAGGAGGAATTTGGTACGGTGGGTGGAATATATAGATCGTTTCTAATTTTTTCAGTAAACACTAACATAGAAAGGTAATTTCAACTTTGGCCCTAAGTATGACGGGTTATGGCCGGGGAGTCGTTTCCACCCCGGATTATACGGTAACTATCGATTTAAAATCGGTCAACCACCGTTATTTAGAATTGTACTTCAAGATACCCAAAACTTATTCATTCCTTGAAGATAAACTGCGGCGCGAGATCTCCGGAAAAATCTCCCGCGGCAAAATCGAAGTTTCGCTAACTATCGAAAAATCCTCCCTTGAAGAGGCCCAGGTTAAATTGAACAAGCCGCTGGTTGCCTCTTATCTAAAAGCAGTTCAGGAGTTAAAAAGCGATTATGCAATAAGCGGGGAAGTTGATTTAAAAACCGTTACCCAGCTGGCCGATATATTTGAGATTACCCAGCCCGAGGAGGATCTGGAGCTGCTTAACGGAATTGCCGTTGAAGCTCTCAATGAGGCCTTAAGAGCCCTTATTCAAACCAGACAAACCGAGGGTCGGGGACTAGCCGTGGATATCCAAGCCAAACTGGGGATTCTTGAACAATTCCGGTTGGAACTGCAGGTTTTGGCGCCCAATGTAGTCGCCGGTTATCAGGAGAGATTAACCAGGCGGATTCAGGAACTTACCGGGGGAGTGGAACTGGATCCCGGCCGTCTGGCTATGGAAGTTGCTATTTTTGCCGACAAATCGGATATTACCGAAGAATTGGTCCGTATTGAAAGCCACCTGCGACAATTTTCAGAGATTCTCGACGCCGGGGAGGCGATCGGCAGGAGGTTGGACTTTCTGATTCAGGAGTTAAACCGGGAGATTAATACGGTTGGCTCCAAGGCCAACGATTTAAAGATCGCTCAAATCGTAATTAACTTCAAAGCTGAGTTGGAAAAGATCCGCGAGCAAATTCAAAATATTGAATAGGAGGTGAAAAAATGGCATTACCGAAACTGTCATTGGAAGAGAAGAGAAAGGCTCTCAAGAAAGCTCAGGAGGTCAGAAGCAAAAGAGCGAAGATCCGTCAAAACCTTAAGAACGGTAAGACCACCATCCGGGAAGTACTCGCGAATATTAATGACGACGTGGTTGCCAAAATGAGAGTTGTTTACTTATTGGAATCATTACCGCGTATCGGCAAAGTTAAAACAAAGAAAATCATGAATGATATCGGTATTGATGAGACCCGTCGCATTCAGGGCCTCGGAAACCGCCAAAGACAAGCTTTAATAGAAAGACTTGGCAGTAATTAAGAAGGGAGCCCTGGGTAGAAATCATGGATATTAAATTAATCAACATCGGGTTTGGTAATATTGTCTCCGCAAATCGCATTATCGCTATCGTCAGTCCCGAGTCGTCGCCGATAAAAAGAATCATCCAGGAGAGCCGGGACAAAGGAATGTTAATCGATGCCACCTACGGACGGCGCACCAGAGCAGTTATTATTACCGATAGCGATCATGTAATTCTTTCAGCTGTCCAGCCCGAGACAGTCGCTCACCGCTTAAATTCCAAAGATGTTCCGATTGACCCCGAAGAATAGGAGCAGTTGTTTATATTATTATGGCGCGTGGTTTGTTAATAGTGGTCTCAGGCCCGTCCGGAGTAGGTAAAAACACTGTTATCTCCAATTTATTCAACTGCTGGCCCGGTTTAAAATACTCCATCTCGGCGACCACCCGGGCCCCCAGGCCGAATGAGGTTGATGGCCGAAACTATTTTTTTATCTCAGAATCGGAATTTGTTAAACGGATTGAAGCGGGCGCCTTTCTTGAATGGGCTAAGGTCTATGACCATTATTACGGTACCCCCAAGTCTTACATTGAGGAGATGTTGGCGGCCGGATTTGATATGATTTTAGACATCGATGTTCAGGGCGCTTCAAAGATTAAGAAAACAATGCCTGAAGCAGTTTTGGTTTTTTTATCCCCGCCGTCACTCGCCGAACTAAAAAAAAGATTGATCGGTAGACAAACCGAGCCGGAATCGGAGATCATCCGACGCCTCCAATATATTAAGACCGAATTTCAAGCGGTCCCGGAATATGATTATTTCATTGTAAATAGGGAAATAGACTTGACATGTCAACAAATTGAATGTATTATTCAAGCAGAGAAATTTCGGGTTACCCGCCAGGAATCAAATTTTTTGGATAAAATCCTTTACAATGAATAATCTAAGAAGCGCTGACGCCTTTTTCAGCATCAAGGCGTTTCCGCGGTGTCCAAACATAAGGAGGGGCAAATTTGATCTATCCGCCACTTGATGAGCTTCTAACCCACGTTGACAGTCGGTACACTTTGGTAACTGTAGCTGCCAAAAGAGCGCGAAAAATCCTGGAAGAGGAGCAGCTAAACGGCGAGAAATCCATTAAAGCGGTTTCCATAGCCTTAAATGAAATTAAATCCGGCAAGATAAAAGTAGAACGCACCAAGATTGGAATTAAGTGACCAAATTCAATCTTTTAGCTTCTATAAACAGGATTTTTAGCGGAATTTAAAAATGCAACCCTAAGTCGGCGTTTTCAAGCGACGAATTGAAATGTATCCTAATCTCAGAGCTTTGTTACTCTGAGATTTTTGTCTTCCGCCAATGTGTATTTAAATAAGTAATTTTGAATGGTATAATACCAAGTAAGCATTCATAAGCAAGCTGAAGCGTATAGATGAATGCAACTTGGCATAATAAGCGTGATCTTGGAAAGAGATGTTACCTCCGGCACGGAATAATTTCGGAATAAGGTTGAAGTTTTATGAGTAACCAGATTGCCAGGGTTCTAGTGGCTTCTCAAGCCCCGAGCCTTGACCGTTTGTTCGATTATCGCATCCCCGCCGAATTTCAAGATGCCGTTCAAATCGGGGCCAGAGTAATTGTCCCGTTTCAAAAACGGCCAAGTCTTGGGTTTCTTTGGGAACTAGCCGATTATTCAGAATTTCCCAACCTGAAAGAAATCCGGGAACTACTCGACGATCCCCCGCTGATTGGCAAAATTCAATACCAGTTAATTAATTGGCTGGCTGACTATAATTTTTGCAGCCGGTTGGAGGTGGTCAAACTCTGCTTGCCGCCGGGGGCCAATCTCTCCCGGGAAGCTTATTACCGGCTTACAGTTCCCGCCGATCAACTAAAAGAAATTTTGGCGGCTGTCTTCCCGGCGGATGAGGTTGCAGCCGTTCTTGAACTGGTTTCCCTGGGGACCAAAACCGGTTGGAATGTGGCCGGTTGGCAAAGAAAGTTTCAAGAATTACCCAAGGTTTTTGAGTTTTTAACCGACCGGGGTTTACTGGTCCGTTCCTACCGGATCGCCAAACCAAAGACCAAGGCAAAAACTTCGAAAGTTTACCGCTGGGTTTTTCCCGAAGGGGAGGAGGAAACGGCGGCCGCCGGCAGCCGGGTCAAAAATGTGCTAATGACCAACCCCATGGGAATGACTGCCGCCGAAATTTGTGGAGCCGCCGGGGTTAGCTCCACGGTTCTCAAACGCTTGTTGAAGGAGGGTAAACTGCGCTGCCTGGAGCTGGCTGCCGAACGTAATCCGGCCGGTTTTGAAGAAAGGATTATTCCAAGGCAAACCAGTTTAAATTGTGAGCAACAAACCGCATTTCAAACGATTTCCACCGGTCAAGAGGGCAGTCTCTATTTGCTCCACGGAGTCACCGGGAGCGGTAAAACTGAAGTCTATTTTGAAACCGCTCAAGAAATACTGAAAAATGGGGGTCAAGTGTTATATTTAGTGCCGGAGATCGCCCTCACTCCCCAAACGCTGGAGCGGGCCCGTAACCGGTTCGGCGACCAGGTGGCGCTGATCCATAGCAATATGTCGGATGGCGAAAGGTTTGACCAATGGTTCCGAGTGAAAAGAGGCGAAGCCCGCTTGGTATTGGGAGCCCGTTCGGCCGTATTTGCGCCTTTTGCTGATTTAAAATTGATTATTGTTGATGAAGAACATGAATCAACTTATAAACAGGAGGAAAATCCCCGTTACCACATACGGCAAGTAGTTGAAAAATTGGCCTCTCTTACGGGCGCCAAGGTGATCTTCGGCAGCGCCACCCCCTCGGTGGAGTCTTTTTATTACGCCCAAACCGGTAAATATCGCTACCTGCAATTAAATAAACGCTTTAACCGTAATCCCCTCCCCGAGGTGCAGGTGGTGGATATGCGGGAAGAATTAAAAAACGGGAATAAAAATATTTTGAGCCGGCGCTTGTTTGATTCCATCGCCGGAAGCCTGGCCAATCACGAACAAATCATCCTGCTGCTGAACAGGCGGGGTCATTCCACTTTCATTTTATGCCGGGATTGCGGTTATTCTTTAGGCTGCCCCGCTTGTGAAGTGGCTTTAACCTACCATTTAACCGAAAAGACGCTCCGCTGCCATTACTGTGACTACCGGCAGCCGGTTCCCAACCAATGCCCTAAATGCGGCAGCGCCCGCATCCGTTTCTTCGGTCATGGAACCCAAAAGCTCGAAGAGGAACTGGCCGTTTATTTTCCGGAAGCGCGGATTGTGCGGATGGATGTTGATTCAACCGCTAAAAAAGGCGCTCACCATCAAATTTATCAGCAATTGACATCGGGAGCGGTTGATATTTTACTGGGAACCCAGATGATCGCCAAGGGTCTGGACCTTCCGAATGTCACTTTGGTGGGAGTGATCTCCGCCGACTCTATATTACATATTCCGGACTTCCGGGCGGCGGAACGCACCTTTCAATTGCTTACTCAGGTGGCCGGGAGAACCGGCCGCGGCCAAAAACCGGGCCGGGTTGTTTTTCAGACCTATGATCCGGATCATTACTCGTTGCGTTTTGCCAAGGTACACGATTACCGGAGTTTTTACCAAACGGAGATTGAATTCCGGGATAAATTGCATTACCCTCCTTTTGCCGAAATGGTCAAGTTTGGTTTTTCCGGGTTAAACCCGGAGAAGGTAAGTAAAGCCGCTAACAGTTTTTATCTTCTGGTTGAGAAGGTCCGGGCGGCTTTGAGCAGTTCCGAAAGACCGCCTTTGGATATGGAAATATTAGGACCTAGTCCGGCCTTGATTCCAAAAATTCAAAACAATTACCGCTGGCAACTGCTTCTAAAAAGCGTGCAGCCGGACCGGTTGGAACAGGTGGTTAAGCAAGCTTGGGAAAAATACCGGTCATTAAAGGAACCTGATGTTAAAGTGATCAAAGACCGCCATCCTTACCTGGTGGTGTAGTATAATATAATGGGATTTAATTCCCGGACTTTTTTAATTTTAATATTGGTAATGAGGTGTTGGGATTGGCATTATTGAATATCAAAACATTGGGGGACCCGGTTCTCCGCCAAAAAGCGAAGGAAATCCCCAAGATCACCAAACGGATCCGGTCTTTGGCCAAAGATATGTTGGAAACAATGTATAACGCCAATGGGGCCGGTTTGGCTGCGCCCCAGGTCGGCGTCCTGGAGCGTTTAGTGGTGATCGATACCGGAGAAGGGCCTCTGGTTTTAATAAATCCGAAAATAGAATTCCGTGAAGGGCAGAATAAGGATTCGGAAGGGTGTTTATCCATTCCAGGCCGTAGTGAATACGTCACCCGTTCCGAAAAAGTGACGGTTTCTTATTATAACCTGGAAGGTAAAAAAGTAACTTCCACCGGAAACGGCTTATTGGCCAGAGCCTTCCAGCATGAAATCGATCATTTGGACGGCGTCTTATATATCGACTATTTACAGAAGGAGCCAGATTAAAATTGCGGATCTTGTTTATGGGAACGCCTGATTTTGCCCGGGTAAGTTTAAGGAGTTTAATTGAAGGTGGTTATGAGGTCATAGGAGTGGTTACCCAACCGGACCGCCCAAAAGGGCGGGGTCTGGAGTTACAACCTTCCGAGGTCAAAACTTTGGCCCTCCAGCATCATTTACCGGTTTGGCAACCGGAAAAAGTGGCGGCCCCCGATTTTTTGGAATTATTTAAAGAATTGGCCCCCGATTTAGTGGTGGTAGTAGCCTTCGGCCAGAAAATTCCACCGGAAATCCTATTTGGACCGCGGTACGGCTGTATTAATGTCCATGGCTCCCTGCTTCCAAAGTACCGGGGTGCGGCTCCGATTCAATGGAGCATTCTCAACGGAGACACCAGTACCGGAGTTACCACTATGTATATGGATGAAGGCTGGGATACAGGTGATCTGATATATCAGGAAGCTTTGGCCATCGATCCCGACGAAAATTTCGCCGGCCTATATCAACGTTTGGCTGATTTGGGCGGCGAATTGCTGGTGAAAACGGTCCGGGATATTCAAAAAGGAGTGGCCCCACGTACAAAACAGAATCACAGCCTGGCGAGTTCTGCTCCGAAACTCCGGCAGGAGCAGCAACGGATCGATTGGGCGCAGCCGGCGCTGGCCATCCATAATTTGGTGCGCGCTTTGGCGCCGGTTCCGGGAGCGGAAACTTATTTAAACGGCGAACGTTTAAAAGTTATAGAAACCAAAATGGTTGATCCCTCTATAAGCATGGGTGAAACCGGAGTTCCCGGAGGCGTTTTACAGATCCGCAAAAAAGAGGGGATTTTAGTGGCTGCCGGTGACCGCCCGTTGTTGATCACCAAGATTCAACCTGCCGGAAAAAAGATAATGACGGCGTTGGAATATGCCAATGGCAGGTCTGTCAAAGGCGGTATTAGTTTTAATTAAGGCTAAAGGCTTAATCTCTAAGCCTACATCCAAGTTGCCTTTTAACCGTTTACTGAATGTTTAGAGGCAACTTGGAGTAAATTATTAATCAAGGAGGAATGGCGATTATGTTTTTCGATTGGACTTTTTTTCTGTTAATCCCGGCTTTTATTTTATCAATCTACGCCCAGATTAAGGTTAAATCCACCTTTAATAAATATCTGGAGGTTCCGGCGGCTGGAGGCCGGACCGGAGCCCAGGTGGCCCGGGAGTTGCTGGACAGGAATAATTTAACCGACGTTCCGGTGGAGTTAACTCCGGAGACTTTATCGGACCATTATGATCCCCGTTCCAGGGTATTAAGGCTTTCTCCCGAGGTCTATCATGGACGTTCCCTGGCTTCTCTAGGGGTGGCCGCTCATGAGACCGGACATGCCATTCAACATGCCCATGCCTATCTCCCTTTAAGCGTAAGGAACAGTATCTTTCCCATCGCCAATTTCGGTTCGAATCTCGGATATATTCTCTTCTTTATCGGCCTGATTTTCGGCGGCAACATGTTCCTAATCGATCTGGGAATTATTCTCTTCAGTTTCTTTGTATTCTTTACCGTTATAACGCTTCCGGTGGAGTTTAATGCCAGCAGCCGGGCCTTGACCATGCTGACCGACAGCGGTTACCTGATGCGGGGGGAAGAAGCAACCGGCGCCAAAAAGGTGCTAAGCGCAGCCGCTTTGACTTACCTGGCCGCCGCGGCGACGGCTATTTTACAATTGGTCCGGATGCTGCTAATCCGGGGCAGCAGGGATGAATAGTCAATGAGTAACCCTTCCGGGCGGAATTTGGCCCAATTGGTGCTTGATCGGATCGAACAACGCGCTTCCTATATTAACCTGGCTTTACCGGAGGTCCTGGATGAATTTCCGGAAGCGGACCGCCGTGAAAAAGCTTTCTGCACCGAATTAGTCTACGGTGTTTACCGTCACCTTTTGAAGATCGATTATTTTTTAGGACGGCTTCTTTGCCGTCCTTTGTCTTCCTTGAAAATACCGGTTAAAAACTCCCTGCGAATTGCCCTTTACCAACTGTTATACCTGCCGGAAATTCCGGAACGGGCGGTTTGTTACAGCGCGGTTGAACAAATTAAAAACTCCCGCTACCAAGGCCTGGCCCCGTTGGTCAACGGGGTTCTCCGGGCCTATCTTCGCAATAAAAACAATTTGGCGGTCCCAGAGAAGGAACCCGGCCAATACCTGTCGATTGAATATTCCCATCCCCGCTGGCTGGTAGAACGCTGGCTGGAGCGATTCGGACCGGAACTGACAGTTAAAATTCTGACCGCCGATAATGAACTGCCGCCCCTGACTTTAAGAGTCAACCGACATTCAGCGGCTATTGCCGCCGTGCTTCAGGAGTTGAAAACAGACGGCGCCGGCTATTCCCCCGGAAACTGGCTGGCTGAAGCGGTGAATATCAGCAGCCTGCCTGGTCCGATTGAAGAACTGACCGCTTTTGCCGCTGGCCGGATCTTTGTTCAGGATGAAAGCGCCATGCTGGTGAGTCACTTGTTGGCGCCCATGCCGGGTGAAACAATAATCGATCTCTGCGCGGCTCCCGGCGGCAAAAGCACTCACCTGGCTGAATTAATGAACGACCGGGGTGAGGTAATCAGTGTCGATGACCATCCGCATAAAATCGCCTTAATTGCCGGGAATGCCAGACGTTTACAGTTGACCATCATCAAGCCCACTTTGGGCGATGCCCGCCATTTTTCCATGCCGGGCGGCATGTTAGCGGACGCGGTTTTGGTCGATGCCCCTTGCACCGGCACCGGGGTATTGCGACGGAGGGTTGATGCCCGTTACCGGCGAAAACCGGAGGATATTGTTAATCTAGCCAAAATTCAACAGGAGATTCTTGATCAGGCGGCGAAGCTAATCCGTCCCGGGGGAAGGTTGGTCTACAGCACTTGCACTTTGGAACCGGAAGAGGACCAGGAACAGGTGGAATCATTTTTAAAAAGTCATCCCCAGTTTGAAACGGCTGATTTCCGGCCTTATCTACCGGAAGCAGTGCTTCAATACGCTCCCGATCCGGAGGAGCGGCGCTGGTTGACCATTTTACCGGTGACCGGAGGCGGGGACGGCTTTTTTATGTGCCGGCTGGAAAGAAGATATAGTTAACAATCCTTATTTTGATTTTTGCGGAAATTTGACTCTTAAAAAAGGATTTCTGTTTTAGCTGCCGAAATAAAAAACATCCAATATTTAATCGCTTAGCCAAAGAGGAAAGTCCCCAGAGATGAAAAAGAGGATCATTTTATCATTACTTATTTTAATTGGCTTGTTCACTCCGGTAGCCGCGGTTTATGGAGCGGAGACGCAAACTGGCATTGTTACCGGGGATGATGTCAACTTACGGGCCGAACCGGGACTTGACGGCCGGATTATTTCCGTTTTACCGCAAGGAGTAGCCGTATCTATTATTGAACAAACCGGGGATTGGCACAAAGTGCAGCTTAACGATGGGCAAACCGGTTGGATTTATAGCCGGTTTCTCAAGGTGAAACCTTTAACCAAGATTGTTTCCAGAGGTCTTTTTATTCCGGTGGGCGGAATGATCGATTTCGCCAAGAGTTTTTTGGGAATCTCCTATGTTTATGGCGGCGATTCCCCGCAAGGTTTTGATTGTTCCGGTTTTACCAAGTACATCTATGCCAAATTCGGGATCATCCTGCCCCATAAAGCGGACCGGCAAACAGCGGTTGGCGCGGAGGTTCCCAGTATGGAGGAGTTGGCTCCGGGAGATCTGGTTTTTTTCAAAACTAAGGGTTCAAAGATTATCAATCATGTGGGAATTTATTTGGGCGACAACCGTTTTATTCACGCTTCATCCGGATACGGCGCGGTAAGGATCAGCCCTCTCGACAGCGGTTATTATTATAATTGTTATGCCGGCGGACGCCGGCTTAAAGAAAACAGCGACAGTGATGAGCCGGAGGATCAGGAAGGCGAGTAAAATTTTTGAGTGGGATTAATCGAAGACCCTCAAAACCCCGGCATAAGATCCACTTAGGCTTTTTTCTTGGCATTAACATCCTCCATAAAGCCCAGCCCTTATTTGCCAATAAATCTATCCATTAATAAAAATCCATCATCAATAAAGAGTCCCGTCTTAGCTGCTGTTTCTTCGTCAAAGGTCCTCCAAACGGAACCTTTGGCCTTGGAATGCTGGTAGATAACGAACGGCACCGGATCGGCGGCATGAGTCCTTATAGTTAGCGGAGTCGGGTGATCCGGTAAGAGCATGATTTTAAAATCTTCGGTTACTTCCGGCAGCTCCGCCAGTAAAAAACCTAGGATATCGCCATCGATCTTTTCAATGGCTTTAATTTTATTTTCCAGCTCACCCCTGTGGCCGGCCTCGTCCGGGGCTTCGATATGAAGATAAACAAAATCCCGGTCCGCCTGAAAAGCCTTTAAGGCCGCCTCGGCCTTTCCTTTAAAATTGGTGTGGACATTCCCGGTAGCGCCTGGAACGTTAATCACTTCCAACCCCGCGCAAACCCCCAAGCCTTTAGCCAGATCCACGGCAGAGATTACCGACCCGCACAAACCGTATTTTTCGGTAAAACTTTTAATTGCCGGCTTTCTCCCTTGGCCCCACAGCCAAATAGAGGTGGCCGGGCGTAAGCCTTTCCGGATTCGTTCCCGGTTGACCGGATGATTGGCCAGTATATCAACGCTTTGCTTCATTAAACTGAGTAATTCCGCGCTCCCGTTGCCTTGGGGCAAAAATGGGGTTACCGGCCGGTCGGAGATGTCGTGGGGAGGGGTTAACTTGGTATCAATAGGGCCGCCGTGCCAGATCAACAAATGACGGTAACTGATTCCCGGATAAAAGGAGAATTTTTCCGAGTTAAGCGCTGCGGCAATATCCCGGAGCAGCTCGCCGGATTCCGGGGTAGTAATCTCATCGGAACTATAATCAACCATTACTTTACTTTCATATTCCGGTTCTGCCGAGAGGGTTACCAGATTACAGCGGAAGGCGACATCCGCCGGTTGAAGATCAATGCCCATACTGGCTGCTTCCAGGGGAGAGCGCCCCGTATAATAAACCCGGGGATCATAACCCATCACCGAAAGGTTGGCGACATCGCTTCCGGGTGGGAAACCGGGGGGAATGGTCTTGGCCAGACCGAGTTCCCCGCGCCCGGCTATATGGTCCATATGCGGTTTTTTGCTGACTTGCAAAGGCGTTTTGCCGTTTAATTCCGGGACCGGATAGTCGGCCATGCCGTCACCGAGAATTACTAAGTATTTCATCAACTTCACCTTCCCAGTTAAAAAAGGCGCGCTTGGGCAAGATATATTTTAGAACCCAATTAATAAAACATTATATCAAATACCCCGGTGCTTGAAAACCGGTTCTTGCTGAAAACTCCCTTTAAAGGAATTTTTAGATTACGTGGAAAAGAAGCTTCCGGAATATAATAATCGAGAGACTACCCAGCGCAAGCAGTTTTTCGTTATGGGAAAAAGGAACCTCAAAATTTACATTTTCTTCATCTAAATTTAGAGAACAGAGTCGGAGGGAAAACCCTTTTCCGACAGGGCCGGAAAGGATTCCATGGGATGAGAAGCCTTAAAGTTGCGTCAAATTACACTTGTATTAACCCTGATAAGCCTTAATAACTAAATTTCGTTAGTTGGCTGTTTTTTTCTCAAAACCGGCTTAAATCAAACAGGAAGCGATTTTACACCCGGCTGGAAATGGTGGTAAATTAATCAGTATATTTCATCTTTCATTACCCGCCCAATTTCTTTTGAAACCGTGCTGCATTCAAAGGTCTGAACACTAAGTCGATATTGACAGGCAAACAGATCCCGCTTGAATGTAGATCGGCCTGGAAAACGGGGGAACCGGTTCCGGGGTGAATAAATCCGGCGGTATTACTGCCGAATTTAAGGGTGGCTCTTCGACCCTAACCCGTCAGCTAACCTCGTCGGCGTAAAAGAGGAGCAATGGTTAAAGTTAAAGCTTTTCAGTTAAACTACACTGTGTTACTCCCTGGCTGTAGTTTTTTTATATGTTAGGACATATCCTTAATGAGGTGAACTACGGATGGAATGGTTAAAAAGGATATTAATCGGTAAACCCTTGGAAAATGAAGCCTTAACTAAGGAAAAATATACGGTTTTTTGGGGCTTGCCCATACTGTCGAGCGATGCCATTTCCTCAGTGGCCTACGCTAC
>JBLNCU010000065.1:0-16533 GCA_050260935.1 Bacillota bacterium | reverse complement strand
TACATCCCTAATGTCCAGTTTGCCCCCTGGTACGTGGCGCAGGAAAAAGGATTTTTTAAGGCGGAAGGCCTGGCGGTAAATTTCGATTATCGGATGGACATCGACGCCCTGCCATTGGTAGCCAGTGGCCAAGTCGATTTCGCGATTGCCGGCGGCGATCAGGTTATCACTGCTCGTTCTAAGGGAATTCCGGTGGTTTACTTAGCTTCACTATACGCTAAATTCCCACCGGCAATCATTTCCTTGGCCAAATCAGGCATTAAGACCCCACTCGATTTAAAGGGTAAAAAGGTTGGTCTGCCGCTCTATGGAACCAGTTTACTGGCGGCGAAGGCGATTTTAAATAAAGCCGGGGTTCCGGAGTCACAGGTTGAACTGGTGGATGTAGGTTATACTCAGATTCCCTCTTTAACTTCGGGAAGAGTAGACGCGGTGGTGGTGTTTGCCAATAATGAACCGCTTAATCTAAAGGCTCAGGGTATGGAGATCAATGAGATCGATGCCTGGGACTATTTCCCCCTGGTCGGTCACGGCTTGATTACCGGGGAAAAAACAGTATCCGCTTCGCCAAAAGTAGTTCAAGGAATGGTGAAGGCGACCATCGAAGGGATGAAGTACGCTTTAGACCACCCTGACGAGGCTTATGCAATTTGCCGGAAATACCTGCCGGATCTGGCTAAAGATCAAGAAGGATTGCAAAAAGAGATTTTGAAAGCTTCGATGGAGCTATGGCAGAATGATTATACAAAACTGCACGGGTTGGGAGAGACCAACCCGGAGTTCTGGAAAGAATCTCAGTTGTTCATGGTAAAGGCTGGCCTGATCGCTAAAATTACTCCCATCAATAAAATGATCAATTTGCGGTTTATACCCCGGGAAAAGTAAACTAAAATATTAAGAATACCCCTTAGCATGGTAAATCCAAAGGCCGTGTTAAGGGGTTTTATTTTTGGAAGAACAAATTAGCAGCAACTTAAGGATGAATAGTGTATAAGAAGGAAGTTCATATTTTATTTTTTCATTTTTGAAAATAAAAAACAAAAATAATCATTGACTTTATACAAGTAAATGGTCTATAATACGACTTGTAGGAAACATTAAGGTTAAAATATTTTCATATTATGTATTAAAGAAAAGAAAACCCCAATTCACTCTATTAAAAAGGAAGAACAAAATGACTGAAATGAATGAGGCGGCAATATTCGAATGCTGCCGAAAAGTCTGGCAGTCCGAAGCGGACTCTCTCGCTTGTTTAATAAAAATGATGGATCCGGATGGTTTGGCGGCCGTAGTTAAACTATTGGCGAATTGCAAGGCAAATAAAAGCCGGATACTAACCACCGGCGTGGGGACTTCGGGGGCGGCGGCCAAAAAAATCGCCCACACTTTGTCCTGTATCGAAATTCCGGCGTTCTTTCTTTCTCCCGCAGACGGGGTTCACGGCGCATTAGGGGCATTACAGCCCGGGGATACGTTGATTGCCATTTCCAAAGGGGGAGGAACCGAGGAGATTATTAAAATTCTGCCGGCCATTAAGTCCAAGGGCGCTAAATTAATCGGAGTAACTGAAAATGAAAGCTCAAAACTGGCTCAGGCGAGCGATCTGCTTTTAAAAGTAAGAGTGGAAAAGGAGCCCGATCCGTTTAATATGCTGGCTACGGCTAGCACACTAGCGGTTATTGCCGTATTCGACGCTATTGCTGTAGTTTTGATGGAATATACCGGCTATACCAAGGAGCAATTCTTAGTAATCCATCCCGGAGGCGCCGTAGGTCAGCGATTATTGCACCAAAAAGGTGGAATTAATACAAAATGAGGACAATGAAGGCGGCGGTTTTTGAAGGAGTAGAAAATATCGTTGTACGCGAGATTCCGGTTCCCGAATGTGAACCAGATGGTTTGTTGGTAAAGGTTGAATCCTGCGGTATCTGCGGGGGCGACATTCGCAATTATCATATTGGTTTGCGGGCCGGAGTAACAAAGCAGATTATGGGACATGAGATCGCCGGGGTTGTTGTAGAAACAGGCAAGAAAGTACAGCGTTTCCAGATAGGAGATAGAGTGGCTCTAGCTCCCGATGTTAGCTGCGGTGAATGTTATTATTGCAAACGCGGATTGGTGAATTTATGTGTCGACCATAAAATGCTCGGCACCCATTGGCCGGGAGGGTTCTCTCAATATATTTATTTACCGGCCGCTGTTCTTAACCGGGGATTTGTGGAAAAGATCCCCGCAGGGTTGAGTTTTGACGAAGCGGTTATCGGGGAGCCGGCTTCTTCGGTTATTGCCTGCCAGGAGTATAATAATGTCGGCCTTGGCGATACAGTGGCGATCATTGGTGACGGCCCAATCGGCTGTTTGCATATTGAAGTAGCCAGGGCCCGCGGCGCCTCCAAGATTATTATGATCGGTCTAACCAGGCTGGCATCGGCTTCCCAATTTTGCCCGGATTATATTATAGATGCGGCAAAACAAGACCCGGTGGAAGAAGTATTAAAATTAACCGAGGGAATAGGGGCTGATATTGCGATTATTGCCAACCCCGTAGCCAAAACTCAGGAGCAAGGAGTGGAGATGGTCCGTAAACGCGGGAAAGTGGTGTTGTTCGGAGGTATCCCCAAGAATGCTCCTATGACTACTCTTAACAGTAATATTATTCATTATAACGAGCTGTCCATCGTTGGGGCTTTCTCATACCCGGCCACCGGACTTTGGAAAGCGCTGAGATTAATCCGGGAAGGCAGAATCTCCGCCGGGAAATACGTCACCAAGACTGTAAAACTGGGTGAGATATCGGAAGGAATCACTTATGCGGAACAGGGTAAAGCCCTGAAGGTTGTTATCAAACCATGGGAATGAGACTTAATAATTTCTCGAATGAAAGGGCGAAACATGAATGTATGAAATCGACACCAAACTTGCAAAGTTAGCCGCGGAAGGAAAGTCAATTCAAGTGGGTTTAATAGGCGCCGGCCAAATGGGCACGGATATTGTAGCGCAAATTCAGGGCATGGCCGGCATGGAAATACCGGTAGTAGTGGATTTAAAAACAGAAACCGCTCTCAATGCGTATAAAATAGCCGGATATGAAGGGGAAATCGTTGAGACCAATGATTTGGCGGTTGCCGAAAAAGCTATTGCAGCCGGAAAAAAAGTGGCCACCACTAATTATAAAATAGCCGCCGCCGCCACTCCTGTTCAAGTAGTTATTGATGCAACAGGATCTCCCGAGATGGGGGCCAGAATTACGCTGGACTGTATCAATTATAAAAAACATATTGTCATGATGAATGTGGAATGTGACGTTACGGTGGGTCCTATTTTACGGCAAATGGCTGAAAATGCGGGAGTAGTATATTCATTGACCGCCGGTGATGAACCGGGTTCAATTATCGAAGTATACCGATTCGCCAAAGCCTTAGGTTTTAAAGTGGTCGCCGCCGGCAAAGGGAAAAACAATCCTTTAGACATTTACGCGACTCCTGATCAATGGGAGGAAAAAGCCAGAGCCCGCAATATGAGCCCCAAAATGCTGGTGGAGTTTGTGGATGGCTCTAAGACCATGGTAGAAATGGCCGCAGTCTCCAACGCCACCGGGTTAGTCCCGGATATCCGGGGCATGCACGGCCCCCGTTGTAACGTGAAGGATTTAACCCGGATCTTCTGCCGTCGGGATCAAGGCGGCGTGCTTCAGAAGGAAGGAGTTGTCGATTACGCTATCGGAGATATCAACCCGGGGGTATTCGTAATTGTGACTACCCAGCATAAACGATTAATCGAAGGTTTGGTCCAACGCGACATGGGAAACGGCCCCAACTATTTATTGTTCCGTCCTTATCACCTTTGCAGTATCGAGACTCCGATTACCGCGGCGCAAACCGTTCTATACGGCGAATCCACCGCCCATCCGCTAAAGAAGCTTACCTCGGAATGTATTACTGTAGCGAAACAGGACTTAAAAGCCGGACAGGTTCTTGATGGAATTGGCGAGTATTGCTACAGAGCCAGCATTGAACTGGCTGAGACGGCGCGGCAGGGGAAAATGCTGCCGGTGGGGCTGGCTAAAGGAGCCAAGTTAATCCGGGATGCGGCCAAAGATCAAGTTATCACCTATGATATGGTGGAATTGAACAATGATTCGGTATTACTGCAATTAAGAAGAATTCAGGATCAAATGCATATTTAAGAATATGGGGAAAAAATTTTGTTAGGGCAAAAAGGGATCAGCACTCTCTAACAGTCGCCGGGTTTAGAAATATGTGGTAAACTAAAGACAAGTTAAGGTAAAACGGGGTGTGCTGTATGCCGATCAAAATCGACCAGGAAAACAATTTAATTCCGCATAGTTGTTTCGTAAAACTGCAGGCCATTTATGATTCTCTAAAATCAGCCGAAAAAAAAGCAGCCGATCTCTTACTGGCGGAGCCGGGATTTTTTGCCCGGGCCTCGATTGTGGAGGCGGCCGAAAAGGCCGGTTGCAGTGAAACCACTCTTTTCCGCTTGGCCCGGAAAATGGGATATAAAGGATTTCCGGAGCTGAAAGAGGATCTAACCGGGAAGCAAGACGATGATATAACGCATCTTTATACCAATATTAAAGATGGTGATGATCCTGATACAGTTATAACCAAAGTATTTCAAGCCTCCATCCAGGCCCTAAATGACACCTTAAATGTCATCGACCGGAAAGAATACCAAAAAGCCATCAATGCCATACTTCAGGCTAAAAAGATGGTTATAGGCGGGGCGGGAGATGCGGCCGCCGTGGCCCAATCCGGATACCAAAAATTTGTCCGGCTTGGAATAGATGTACAATTCGCGGCTGATATCGATACTCAACTTATTAATGTTTCCCGTTTAACCCAAGGTGATGTTTTATTGGCCATTTCCCATACCGGACGAACCAAAAGCATTGTCGAGATTGCCAAGTTCGCCCGGTTGAACCGGGCGACCGTAATTAGTATTACCAACTATCCGGTCTCTTCTTTGGCGAAAAACTCGGATATAGTTTTATTAACCGCCGCCTTTACGCAACATATTAATGGAGAGGTTATGTCCAAACGGATCGCCGAATTATGTGTTTTAGAAAGTCTGTTTGTCAATGTTTTATTAAAATCCCCGTCACAGATGATTGCTAATCTGGACCGTTCCAATAGAGCAGTGGAGATCAACAAAATATAAATGGGATTCTAAAGGAGAAACCGGAGGCGATTTCCTCCTTTCTTTCCCAACAGGATTTCGGCGCGTTCCATAAAATTGTTACTAAGATTAAATGTAAAGGTAATTATGAGGTACACGGTAGAGGAAAGATTAGCGCTTTTCTTTAGCGTACCAAATTAAGTTCGTTTAGAACACCAATTTTTCTAAAAAGCACAAAAGCCATCTTCATGGTATTATAGGGTTTTGCTGCGCACGGCATTCAAACCCATGATTCATTGTTGTTTTAAATTGGCTGACGAACTCTAATAAACAGGAAAAAAATTTTTTTCGATCAAAAAGAAGGATATTTAAGTTCAATATAGAACATTAACAAACATTAACGAACCCCAACTCCAAAATAGAATTTTTTTGCTATTCGATGAAGGAGGTAATACTATGCCTGGCCTGTCAACGGTTCCGAAAGAAATGAAAGCGGTTGTGACTCACGGTCCTCACGACAACAGATTGGAAACTATCCCGGTTCCGGTTCCCGGACCGGAAGAAGTGCTGGTAAGGGTGGAGGCTTGTGGGATATGCGCCGGCGATGTTAAATCCTATAAGGGAGCGGCAATGTTTTGGGGAGATGATGTAATGCCTCAATGGACCAAGCCGCCCGTAGTTCCGGGTCATGAATTTGTAGGGGATGTCGTGGCTTTAGGACCAGGAGCCAAAGAAAAACACGGGGTTGACATCGGGGATAGAGTAACGGCTGAGCAGATCGTTCCTTGCGGCAAATGCCGGTATTGTAAAACAGGGAAGTATTGGATGTGCGAAGTTCACAATATTCACGGTCATCAAGGAATAGTAGCCGACGGAGGTATGGCCGAATATATGAAATTTTCAGCCCTTGATATTGTCCACAAGGTGCCGCGGAGTTTGCCTTTCGCCTATGGGGCGATGATCGAGCCCCTGGCCTGTTCAGTGCATACGATTGAAAGGGCTAATATTCAGTTCGGCGATGTAGTTGTCATTGCCGGGTTAGGGCCCATCGGCCTTTGTAAACTTCAGGTTGCCAAATTGAGAAACCCAAGCCTCCTAATTGGCATCGATATGAGGCCAAAACGATTGAAACTGGCCAAAGAATTGGGCGCCGACCTTGTTATCAATCCCGCTGAAGAGGACGCGGTTGAGAAAGTCAAATCTTTGACCGGCGGTTATGGTTGTGATGTTTATGTCCACAACTCCGGCAGCCCGGCCGGGGTGATTCAAGGACTGAAAATGATCCGCAAGTTGGGAACTTTTGTGGAGTTTAGCGTTTTTTCAGCGCCGACCACCGTTGACTGGAGCGTCATCGGCGACCGGAAAGAATTAAATATCGTGGGAGCCCATATAAGCCCTTACACTTATCCGACCGCAATCAGGTTTTTAGCCGAAGGAGTCGTCAAAGTCGATCAACTTATCACTCACCAGTTGCCTTTAACCGATTTTCTGAACGGCTTTAAAATGGCTGAAGAAGGCAGCGAGTCGATTAAGGTAGTTCTCATTCCCGGTAAAGGCTGATTTAAGGCGATTATTTTTAACTGGGTCATGACGGCGAATTGAAAACAGTTTGAAAGATGGTCCAGTTATTAATAAAAACTCAACCTCGAAGTAGGAACTGCGCCATTTGGAACAGCAATCCTTTGAGAGAGATCTAACGGCGGTTTAAGGAGGTGAGGAAAGGAAAAATACGGGTAAGAAGTTTTTCCGTACTTGAATCACTACCAAAAATCTAGGAGGAGAAAAAATGAATTTTAAAAAGGCACTTATATTGGTGGCGGTAATTGCGTTAGTAGTCAGCCTGTTATCCATCGGCGGCCTGGCGGCGCCGAAAAAGACATATACCTTTATCTTTGTTCCGAAACTGGTTCATCCCTGGTACCAGGATGTTATCGATGGTATGAATCTGGCGGTAAAAGAATTTAAAGCCCGTGGAATTAACATCAACGCTGTTTGGAATGCTCCGACTCAAGCCGATGCGGCTCTTCACACCCAGAAGATTGAAGCTTCGGTTGCCAAAAAGCCTGACGGGCTAGCGGTATCCTCGCTCGATCCGACCGCTAACACCCCAGCCATTAAAGAAGCTTTAAAGAGAGGCATCCCCACTATTTGCTTTGACAATGACGCCGATCAAAGCGGCAGGGCGGCTTTCGTAGGACACCCCAAGAATGAGCCCGACGGCAAAGATATGGCCGATGCATTAGCCAAAGCAATGAATGAAGAAGGCGAAGTCGCCATCTTAATCGGTTCCTTAGGATCCATCCAACACGGCCAAAGAGTCGCCGGTTTCAAAGAAGAATTGAAAAAGTACCCGAAGATGAAAGTTGTGGCCGAGCTCGTTGATAACGATGATCTTGAAAAAGCCATCCGGCTCTCCGCCGATGCTTTAAAAGCCCATCCGGATCTCAAAGGTTTTTATGGCGCCAACGCCAGTGCCCCGATCGGCGCAGCTAAAGCGGTTGAAGCCGCCGGTAAAGCCGGGAAAGTTTTCGTAGTCGGCCAGGATGATCTGCCGGATATGGTCAGATTTATGAGAAAAGGTATTGTCTATGCAATGGATGTTCAACGTCCTTTCGAGATGGGTTATTGGTCTGTATATTATTTGTACGCCCTGAACACCGGTCACACCATTCCGGAATTACACGAAACAGGTTCGTATGTAATCACTGCCAAAGATTTAGCCAAATATCCGAAATACAAGCAAGCCGATTATCAAGTAAAATAAATCTAAATCAACAGGCTACAACGGGGAGCGCATCCCTGTTGTAGCCAACTTTTATGGGAGTTGGGGAAATGGGTAACAGCGCTTTAAAAATCGATCATATTAGCAAAGGTTTTCCTGGCGTTCAAGCTTTGAATGATGTTTCCTTTGAAATCAACCAAGGGGAAATCCATGCGCTGGTTGGAGAGAACGGCGCCGGCAAAAGTACCCTGATGAATATTATCATGGGAGTGTTTCCCCCCGATAAAGGAGGGATTTATCTCAACAACGATTTAATTAACCCTAAAAGCCCCCATGACGCTCAAATGCTTGGTATTGGCATTGTTCCGCAAGAATTAAACCTGGTTCCGTTTATTTCGGTAGCTGAAAATATTTTTTTGGGATCTACCTCGAAAAAAGGGGCGTTTTCCCGGGTCGGTTGGCAGAATCTCTATGTTAAGGCTAAAGAATATATTGATCTGTTAAGGATCGGCGTGGACCCCAAAGAGATAACGCAGCGGTTAAGTCCGGCGCAACAACAGTTAGTGCAAATTGCCAGAATACTGGCTTTAAATTGCAATGTTTTCATCATGGATGAACCGACTGCCTGCCTGACCTCGGAAGAAGTTAAAAACTTATTCACTATCTTGAGAAACCTCCGGCAACAAGGCAAAACGGTAATATATATCTGTCATAAAATGGACGAAGTCTTTGAGATTTCGGATCGGATAACCGTGATGCGGGATGGCAGGCATGTTGTTACTAAGGATACTACAGCCACCAATCATGATGAGGTAATCAAGTTTATGGTCGGCCGGGATTTGAATCTGGAAGAACGTCCCCCCAAAGTAAACTCTTTTGGGGAAAAAATATTGGAAGTCCGCAATTTTTCAAGGAAACACAAGACCAAGAATACAAAAAATGTCGATTTTTATGTAAGACAAGGAGAGATAATCGGCTTTGCGGGCTTGGTTGGAGCGGGAAGGACCGAACTTGTCAACGCCATTTTCGGTGTCGATGGTTTGGGAGAGGGAGAAATTCTTTTCGAGGGAACGGAAGTAAAAATAAAATCCCCCAAAGACGCTATTAAACTGGGGATCGGGCTCATCCCGGAGGAACGGCGGAGCCAAGGAATTTTGCCTTCGTTGAGCGTCAAAATTAATATTACTTTGCCTATTATAGAACAATTAAGCACAATGCTGGGGTTCATCAGGAAAAAGGAGACCTCAATAGCCAAGGAACATTCGGAGTTGCTGAATGTAAAAACCCCCAGCATTCAACAGAAGATAGCCTTCTTAAGCGGCGGCAACCAGCAAAAAGCGATTATCGCCCGTTGGGTGGCCCGCCAATGCAAGCTGCTAATCTTCGATGAACCTACCCGGGGAATAGATGTGGGCGCAAAACGGGAGATTTACAATCTTATCCGTGATCTGGCCCGGAAAGGAATTGCGGTAATAGTCGTATCCTCGGAGTTCCAGGAGCTGTTTTCATTGACTGACCGGATTTATGTTATGAAAGAAGGAATGATCATCAACGAATTTCAAACAGAAGAAGCCTCCCAGGAACGAATAATGGCTTGTATCTTGGATCGCGAGAGTTAATTTTATGCCGGGTGGTGAAAGGTTTGTTTGATGTAAACGGTATTAAACAAAGGATCGGGAAATCGCAATTGATAAGTAATTTTTTGGCAATCATTGCGATTATGCTTATTTTTACCATATTCAATCGTAGATTTATTGCATTTTCAAATCTTTCGGATGTGTTGCGCAGTTTTTCGTTTTTAGGAATCGCGGCCCTGGGCCAAACATTGGTGATGATCAGCGGGGGCATCGATCTGTCGGTGGGCGGTATTGCCGGTCTTTCAGCGATTACCGCCGGCTTTTTAATGGATAAAATGGCTGTACATCCTTATTGGATACTGGTAATCGGAATATTAGTCGGGTTGGCCTGCGGTATAGTCAACGGCTTTATTGTCACCAAGCTTAAGATCGTGCCTTTTATAGCTACATTGGGGACGGCCGAAGTTTTTTTCGGCCTGGTAATGGTGGTAACCCAAGGGGTTCCGATTTTTACCATTCCCAAGGAAGTGCAGAACGTGGCTTCAATGATTATTGGGGGAATCCCGCTGCCGATTCTAGTTTTTGCCATTATAGCCTTTATTACTTATTATCTCTTACGATACACGGTAATTGGGCGTAATATCTTTTCGGTAGGAGGAAATCCGCAGGCTGCTAAGATTTGCGGTATTTCGGTCGAAGGAACCCAATTCTTTTTGTATACGTTAAGTGGTGTCTTGGCAGGGATCGGAGGAATCCTGGCCTTGTCTTGGCTTGGTTCGGGCCAACCCACCATCGGGCAGGACTGGCTTCTACCGGGCGTAGCGGCTACCATAATTGGGGGAACCAATTTAACTGGCGGTAAAGGAAGTATCATGGGAACTATTAGCGGTATTTTATTGCTCGGCTTTTTGGATAACGGGCTGACTATGCTGAATGTTTCGCCCTATTGGCGGGGGGCGGTTACCGGAATTATTTTGGTTTTAGCGGTATTGATTGATGTATTGCGCAACAAGGAACAAGAATAGTCAAATAGTCAGGGGGAAAGATTATGGCGGCTTCTCGGGAGTCAGCCGGCAAGTTGCAAGCCGGTTTGGGGATTAATATATATCGTTTCATAACCGGGGAGGAATCCGGCGGTCTGGCGATTTTAATTTTGATATTGTTGGTGACGACTGTCGCGGTGGGAGCGTCGGTCTTCTTTGACAGTTATAACCTCTTCTCCACTTTTCGGCAGTTTTCATTTATCGGTATGGCGGCTCTTGGAGAACTGTTGGTGCTTTTAATAGGGGGTATCGATCTTTCCATCGGCGCCGTAGCCTGTTTAAGCGGTATTGTGACTGCCTGGTTCATGGCCAACACCGGAATGGATCCCTGGTTAACTTTGGCCATCGGAGCCTTGGTTGGCATCTTAGCCGGTTTTATTAATGGCATTTTGATTACTAAAGTAAAGATCAACCCGTTTATTGTTACCCTTGGAGCCATGCAGGTTTATTTCAGTGTCAGCATGATTGTCACTAAAGGGTGGCCCATTACAAAAATCAACCAGGATATTGTCTGGATTGGCCAGGGAAATTTAGGTGATTTATTTCCCTACGCCACTATCTTTCTTTTAATTCTGGTTTTGGCTTTGGAGATTGTTTTACGTTACAGCACGCTCGGACGCAGGTTATACTGTTTGGGAAACAGCGAAAAAGCCTCATTCTTATGCGGGGTAAATGTGGATCGGACGAAAATATTAGCCTATACCCTGTCCGGATTTCTAGCCAGCATGGCGGGAATAATCTCAATGGCCAGGCTAAATTCCGGCCAACCCACCGCCGGAGTCGGCTGGGAGATGCAGGCTATCGCCGCGGTGATCATTGGTGGAGGTTCAATGGCTGGCGGAAGTGGATCAGCTTTCGGAACTTTAATTGGGGCGGCGGTTCTAGGAATCGTAGCTCAGGATATTGTTCTTCTAAGCGTATCTCCTTTTTGGCAGCGGGTTGTACTCGGTCTAGTAGTCATAGCGGCGGTAATCTTCGATCAGGTGCGTAAAAGGCTTCGGAAGTAATTGTGTTGGCCGCGGCTGGAGGCAGCAAGATGGGAAAACCGTTATTTATCGGGATTGACCTTGGAACTACCGGTTGTAAAGTCATTTTACTGGATGCGGACGGAGTAATCATCGATACCGGTTATACCGAATATCCGATTATGACTCCGCAACCCGGCTATGCGGAACAAGACCCCAATGCCTGGTGGGAAGGATTCTGCAAGATCTCCGTAAGTTTACTTCAACGCCATCCAAAGCTGGTCAAGGAGATCGCCGGCATCGGAATCTGCGGTCAAATGCATACCCAAGTCTATTTGGACAAGGCGCAGAATATAATCAGACCGGCAATAACCTGGATGGATCAACGCTGTCAGGATATTGTCGCCCATTTTCGAACCGACGATGCCGCCAGGGAGGCTATTTTTAAGCATACGGCTAATTTTGCCACCAACACTTATTCCGCTCCCAAAATCGCCTGGGTAAAACAGCACGAACCGGATAATTACCGGAAAACGGCTAAAATATTGATTGCCAAGGATTTTTTGAAATATAAATTAACCGGTGAGATGGTCACTGATTTTTCAGATGCCGCCGGTACGCTTCTTTTCGATGTGGTTCAGAAAAAATGGTCGGCGGAGATGTTTAATCTATTTGAGATTAAACAGGATTTATTTCCGGAGGTGGAACGCTCGGCGCTGGTTATCGGATGTATTAGCCGGGAGGCCTCCAAGCTGACCGGGATTCCGGAAGGCATCCCGGTTATTAACGGTTGCGCCGACCATACCGCTCACGCCCTGGGAGCCGGGGTTTTGAGAGGGGGAGAAACCACCATGCAGATCGGGACATCAGGGGCCATTAATGTATGTTCCGACAAACCTATTCCCGATCCCCTTTTCAGGACCGCTTGTTGGAATTACTGTCTGGAGGATCGCTGGGTGATCCTTGGGTTGACTCAAACTGCCGGTAAATCACTGGATTGGTTTAAAAACGCTTTTGACCCGGAAAATTCGGCGGAGATTTTTCACCATTATAACCAAGCTATTAGCTCAATTCCCGACGGCAGCGAAGGACTTGTATATTTACCCTATTTGATGGGGGAAAGATCACCGCACTGGGATCCTTACGCCAGAGGGGTTTTCTTCGGAATAAATTTAAATCATCACAAATATCACTTCGTGAAAGCCATCCTTGAGGGCGTCGCCTTCAGTCTGCGGGAGAATTTGGAGATTTTGGAATCCCTGGGCATTGAAATCCCTAGTTTAAAACTGCTTGGGGGAGCCAGTAACAGCAAAGAATGGAAAACGATTTTGGCGAAAGTATTGAATAAACCAATCGTCACTTCGGCTGTTAAGGAAACGGGGGCCCGTGGAAGCTCAATATTATCTGGTCTAGCTCTCGGTTTATACCAATCCTTGGATGATATCGCTAAAAACCTGACTGCCGGCGATGAAAAAATATATTATCCTGATTTTCCCGCTAGTTATCAAAAGAATTATGCTGTCTATAAACAGTTGTATCATAATTTGCAAGGCTTATATCAAAGAAATTGCTGACAAAAAAAATTTTACCAGCAGGAGTTCGCAAACGAACATAGAATGTTCTATTATGTATCAAATAAACTTAATAGATACTGAGGTGCAACATGAGTGAGAAATTGATAAAGGAGAGAAAAAAGGAGGCTGATTTAGCGGCAAAAGCGCTTCAAATCCGTTTAGAATTGGTTACGATGATTTATAATGCCGGTGCCGGTCATATTGGCGGTTCTCTCTCCACTGTCGATTTATTGGTTGTGCTTTTTTACGATGTTATGAAATACCGCGCAGATTATCCGGCTTGGCCGGAGCGCGACCGCTTTATCCTGAGCAAAGGCCATAGTTGTGAAGGTTATTATGCGGTTCTAGCGGATTGCGGTTTTTTTGATCGCCGGGAATTGAGCAATTACCAAAAATTAAATGCGTTGCTGGCCGGACACCCTCATCCGAAAGTTCCTGGGGTTGAAATGGCGACCGGTTCACTGGGGCACGGACTTTCCTTAGCGGTTGGAATGGCCTTGGCCGGCAAGATGGATCAAAAAAATTACAAAGTCTATTGTTTAATGGGGGATGGGGAGTTAGCCGAGGGTTCTGTTTGGGAAGCCGCTATGGCGGCTGCTCACTACGGATTGGACAACCTGGTTTGTATCATCGACCATAACGGTTTGCAGATTAGCGGCCCTACCAAAAAAGTCATGAACACCGATCCCTTGCATGAAAGGTGGGCGTCTTTTGGCTGGAGTGTTCAAGAGATAAACGGCCACGATATTCCGGTGATTAGCAATACTTTTAACGGGACGCCCTTTACCAAAGGGAAGCCTTCTTTAATAATCGCCAACACCATTAAAGGCAGAGGTGTATCCTTTATGGAGGGAAATCAGGGTTGGCACCATCGTGTTCCGAAAGTGAACGAATTTGAACAAGCCGTTCTGGAACTGAACCCCGCTAAAAAATAACATTACGATCCGGCTTCTTTTTGACAGATGCTTTTATCATGGTTGAATTTATGGTAAACTAAGAAAGATCGCGAACAAAAAAGAACAACCGTCAGGATGTGATAGAGCATGTTAGCTGAAGAACGCCGGAAACGTATTATTGAATTATTAACAAAAAAAGGTGTAATAACGGTAAGTGAATTAAGTGAAACCCTGGGGGTCGTCCCCATCACCATCAGGCGCGACCTGGAATCGCTGGAAAAAAGCGAAGGGATTCTAATCCGGACCCATGGAGGGGCTGTATTAAACGGTGAACCTTTTCTTCATAAATCGTTGAACACTAAAGAGACGCTAAACCAAGCCGCTAAGGCAAAGATAGGCCAAAAAGCCGCCTCGCTGGTGAATGATGGCGAAACCATTATCTTGGATGAGGGTTCAACCTGTCTGGAGGTTGCCAAAGCATTACAAGCCTCCAAAAATAGCATTACCGTAGTTACAAACGGGATAAAAGTGGCTCTGGAATTGACGCCATTCCCAAATATAACCACCGTTTTGGTGGGGGGCGTTTGCGGCCATCAAAACTATGTGGCGTATGGCCACGAGACAGTGGAATCTTTTAATAAAATAAGAGTTCATAAATACTTCATGGGGATCGACGCTTTAGTACCCGGTTACGGAATCTCCGACGGCGATCCGCATCAAGTGCAGTTAAAACTGGCAAAAGCCGCCTCCGCGCAGGAAGTAATCGGAGTTGCCGATCATTCCAAAGTGGGGAAGATTGCCTTGGCCCATGTCGGCCCGTTAAGCATTATGAACCTCTTGATAATGGATTCACCGGTGCCGGAAGGTTTCAAGCAGGCTTTAAATGATGAACAAATCGGATTGATTGAATTGGATTAATATAATATCCATTGTTGTCGCCGTAGTTCTCCTGCTTCTTCCGCTACCGTCCTATTCTACCAAAAGCATTAAGAATGATTTATGAATCATGATTTGGTTTACGGAAGGAGCAAACCAGATGAGTACTTACCCTAATCGTCAAGCATTTACCAAAACCTTAGTGGAGTTAGCCAAAAAAGATCCCCGTATTTTAGCCTTAGCCAGCGATTCCCGCGGATCGGCCAGTTTGGATGAGTTTGCCACTCAATTGCCGGCTCAATTTGTGGAGGTGGGCATCGCTGAACAAAACCTGGTGGGTATAGCGGCAGGGTTAGCGGCATGTGGGAAAATTCCCTTTGCCTGTTCTCCGGCCTCCTTTTTATCAATGCGCAGTATTGAGCAGATTAAGGTTGACGCGGCTTATTCCCATACAAATGTAAAATTGGTGGGGATAAGCGGCGGTGTCAGTTACGGCGCCTTAGGTTCGACCCATCATTCCCTGCAGGATCTGGCCGTTACCAGGGCCATCCCTGATCTCACAGTGATTGTTCCCTCAGACAACCGGGAAACCGAAGTACTCACCCAAAAAATGGCCGAGTGGGACGGGCCGATTTATTTTAGAACCGGCCGGGGCCCGGTACCCGAGGTTCATGACCAATCTTTTCTGCCTGAAATAGGTAAGGGTTGCCTTCTGCTTCCGGGGAATGAAGTAACGATAGTAGCTACCGGAGAAGTGGTCCGGGCGGCGCTTGACGCCGGGATTCTATTGAAGAAGCTGGGTATTGATGCGCGGGTAATCGAGATCCATACCATTAAACCTATTGACCGAGAACTTTTAATCGCGGCGGCCGAGGAAACCGGGGCTGTTGTAACCGTTGAGGAACATAGTGTCTATGGCGGCCTTGGCGGGGCGGTAGCCGAACTATTATGTCAAAACCGGCCCATACCCATGAGGATAATGGGAGTCCCCGACGAACCGGTGATTACCGGTTCCCAAGCCGAAATTTTTAAGTATTATGGTTTAACAGCCGGAGGAATCGCCCAACAAGTTCAGGAGCTTTTAAACGTCAAGCAAAAAGCGGGCTAAAAATTTTGACCGGAGGCGATAGAATGGCGGAGGAATTGATTTTAGCAATAGATCAGGGAACAACCGGGAGCAAGGTCTTATTGTTTGACCGGGATTCCCGGATCAGGGCGCAGGCCTACCGAGAGATTACTCAATATTATCCACAACCGGGCTGGGTTGAGCACGACCTGGCCGAGATCTGGCGGGGTATTTTTGATTTAGTAAATGAAGTATTGGCTCAGGACGGAAATATTCAAATCAAAGCCGTCGCCGTAACCAATCAACGGGAAACAGCGGCGGTTTGGGACCGGAAAACCGGAAAACCCCTGGCTCCGGCCGTGGTTTGGCAATGCCGCCGGAGCGTCGATATTTGTAAGGAACTAAAAAGCCGGGGTTTGGAGGACCTATTTCGCCGGAAAACCGGGTTAACGATTGATCCCTACTTTTCCGGAACCAAGGTCAAATGGCTATTGGAGAATGTTCCGGGGTTAAAGGAGAAGGCTGCTAAAGGAGAGGCTTGTTTCGGAACCATTGATTCCTGGATATTATGGAATCTAACCGGAGGCCGGGTCTTCGCCACCGATTATTCCAATGCCTCGCGAACTCTTTTATATAATATTTATAACTTATCATGGGATGAGGAACTACTGGAAA
>JBLNCU010000064.1:0-3885 GCA_050260935.1 Bacillota bacterium | reverse complement strand
TTAAGTCTCTGAGTGTCGGCGTCGAGTCTTTGAGAGTCGGTTTCAACTCTCTGGGAGTCGACTTTAAGTCTCTGAGTGTCGGCGCCGGGTCTTTGAGAGTCGGTTTCAACACTCCGAGAGTCGACTTTAAGTCTCTGAGTGTCGGCGCCCAAAATTTGAGAGTCGGGTATATTTTTATTAAAAATACAACCGACTCTCAAAGACCCGGCACCTACACTCAGAGACTTAAAGTCGACTCTCAGAGATTTGAAACCGACTCTCAAAGACTCGACGCCGACACTCAGAGACTTAAAGTCGACTCTCAGAGACTAGGAATCGGATCTAAAAGACTCGAAGCCGGCTCACGGAGAATCGGCGCCAACACTCAGAGACTCGGCATCAACTCTCAAAGATCCAAAAATAAACCCTCCCCAAGTTTTAAATCATAAGGGAGGGCGGCGTTTAGAAATAGATGATTAGAACTACCGCGTTAACGCTGTATATTCCCCGGTTGTTTCATCGATGCCGCCATGGCCGGAATTGTAAGCCGCCAACACCGCATCAATACCGTATGCGCCTTGATAATCGTCGAATTCATCATAATAAGCCCAGGGCTGGACTGTCGCATCCATAAACCTCATTAGGAAATCACCTCAAAATTTATCAACTAATTTATCGTATTGTTTTGCGACACGGAGTGGAACGCGCTGCGGCCATTGAGCGGCCTTAGTGAAAACACTGTAAAGGTAATAATCCGTACTTTTTTGGGGAATCCTGCTTAATGAGGGGGAGATTATTTGCGGGGGAGAAAAATCATCTTTTTAATCGTAGCGCTGCTGTTTGGCTTCGGTTTGAACTCCGTCAGTTTTGGGTTTTCCATCGATGCCAGGGCGGCCATTTTAATGGACCCTTTGACCGGGAAGATTTTATACGCCCAAAACGAACATCAGAGGCTGCCCCCGGCCAGTGTTACCAAGGTCATGACCATGCTGTTGATTATGGAAGCCGTTCACCAGCGCCGGGTTACCTGGGATGAAATGATCCGGACCTCGGCAACCGCATCCCGGATGGGGGGCTCCCAGGTTTATCTAAAAGAAGGAGAGGAGTATCCCTTAAGGGATATGTTCAAGGCGATTGCGGTTGTTTCGGCCAACGACGCCAGTGCGGCCGTGGCCGAACATCTTTACGGCTCCATCCAGGATTTTGTGGAGGCTATGAATGAAAAAGCCAAAGTATTGGGTCTAAAAGACACTCATTTTGCCAATGAGACCGGACTGCCCGATCCGGAACATTACAGTAGCGCCTATGATTTGGCGGTTATTTCCCGCCAACTGATCGCCAAATACCCGGAGGTCTTAAAGTTCACCTCCATCTGGCTGGATACTTTCAGGAGCGGGCAATTTACCCTCCGTAACACCAATGAGTTAATCAGAGTTTACCGGGGGGCGGACGGGCTAAAAACCGGCCATACAGAAGAAGCCAAGTTTTGTCTTTCGGCAACCGCTAAAAAAGGTGACTTCCGGTTGTTAAGTGTTATTCTCGGCGCCGTCAGCGACGCTAAAAGGGTGGCCGAAACCAAACGTTTACTTGATTTCGGTTACCGCAATTTTCAATGGAAACTGCTTCAAAAAGCCGGCAGTAGAGTCGGAAAGGTTAATCTGAAAGACGCCAGTCCAAAACAGGTCCCGGTTAAGATAAAAGCCGATTTCGGGGCTGTAGTTGAACGTGGTGGCGATCAGTTAATCAAGACCCGCCTGGTCCCAAAGAAAAACCTGCGCTTGCCGTTAAAACCCGGGACCGTTGTTGCCACTTATCAGGCGACTGTAAACGGAAAAGTTGTCGGAGCTACGGAAGGCTACTCCACGATTAAGGTAAACCGGGCTAATTTTCTGGTCCGCTGGTGGAGGTCGTTATGGGATCTTATCCACAATCTATGGCCGGGGAAAAAAAGCTGAAATTCAGGTAATTGATGCCGGCCGCTAATATTTATTTTAGAAAAGAGAAAGTTGTAGATTGGATATATTGATCAGTATTTCGGAGTTATTTCGGACTGGGAGGCAGGAGACGGAGGAAACGAAGCGAATTTAGAAAATTATCTGGCAGAACCGTGATTTACTCCAAATTTCAACTACGGTGGTTCTCAATACTTCGCCAAATCATTTCCAGGCGGGTGGCTCGCGAAGAGGCTTCCGGGGAAGAAAGGAAACGAGGAAGTATGTTACGTTTTGGACAGCATAAATTCTTAATAAGCTTATTTTATTCGATCCTACTACTGTCTTTTTTAGCGGTTGAAGCCAATGCCGTTGGAATTTTGCAGATCGGTTCCAAAGGCGGGGCGGTAGCGGAAATCCAGACTTATTTATATAGACTGAAATATTTAAAACGCGGCCCTGATGGGGTTTTTGGCCGGCTCACCGCTGAGGCCGTGAAATCTTTTCAACTAGAGCACTCTATACCGGCTGATGGTAAAGTTGGGCCGGATACCTTAGAGGCTCTCCGGGCGGCCGCAAGTGTAAATCAAAGGGTAATTGAATATACGGTGGCTCCCGATGAAACGCTGGCCGGTATAGCCGAGCGTTATAATTCCTCCATAGCCGAGATAATGGTCAAGAACAAACTTAAAGGGAATGAAGTGTATGCCGGTCAAAAGCTACTCATTCCGGCAGGTGGCAATAACCTATCGCAACCGGCTTCCCGCGGCCGGAGCGGCGGGGTTTGGGAGGTTCCATGGACCATTGCAACCCAACTGTGGGAGAATGGTGAAGACGCCACTATTATCGACGCCGCCACCGGGAAGTCTTTCAAAGCCAGGCGGCTTTACGGCTATTATCACGCCGATGTCGAGCCGGTGACCCGCCAAGATACCAATACTATGCTGGCGATTTACGGAGGCAAATGGAGTTGGGCCCGGAGGGCGGTTGTAGTTTCGATTCGGAACTTATTTATCGCGGCCTCGATGAACGGAATGCCTCACGGACATAAATCAATCGCCGGGAACGGTTTTCCAGGCCAGTTTTGTGTCCATTTTTTAGGGAGCAAGGTTCATCAAGACGGCCAGGTTGATCCGGAACACTTGGCGATGATTGAAACAGCCGCCAAGGCCGATATCAATAAGTTGCTGAATCCGGATGGGGCTATTAGGGAAGAAACCAGTTCCATTGTGCAAACTACCGACAACGACACCCGGAACAATGACCAAAGCCAGGGAGGGTAAGATAGCAACGATGCTGGATACTATTTTGTTTGATCTTGATGGGACTTTGTTACCGCTGGAAATGGAGAAGTTTGCGAAGATTTATTTTGAGGAGATGGGACGGAAGTTTCATGATCTGATCGACCCGAAACAGTTGGTGAGTCATATCTGGACAGCTACGGAAGCGATGGTTAGAAATGTGGAACCGCGGGTTAACGCCGAGGTATTCATGGAAAGATTCGGGCGGTTGATAGGGGGAGATCTGGCGGAATATCAAAAAAGGTTTGATGAATATTACGATCAAGGTTTTTTAAAAGTAAAAGATGCGGTTGCGGAAAATCTTTTAATGCAAGAGAGCGTCCGGATGTTGAAATCAAAGGGTTTCAAGTTGGTGATTGCCACTAATCCTTTGTTTCCCCGGAAGGCGATTCTCCGCCGGATAGAATGGGCCGGTTTTAATCCGGAGGAATTCTCTTATATTTCCTGTTACGAGCGGAATCACTATTGCAAACCCCAGATTCACTTTTACACCGAAGTATTGCAAGAAATAGGGAAGCAACCGGAGCAATGCCTGATGGTGGGGAACGATGTGCAAGAGGATCTGATCGCTTCCAAGCTGGGAATCGCCACCTTTTTAATCACCGATTATTTGATCCACCGCACCCCGGAACCGATTCACAGTACTTATCAAGGTACGTATCAAGATTTCCACC
>JBLNCU010000063.1:0-17876 GCA_050260935.1 Bacillota bacterium | reverse complement strand
TGGAGGCCGGGATTGAAGAGACATTGGCTTATATGAACTTCCCCCGGGAACACTGGGTTAAAATCCGGACTAACAATGGAATAGAACGGATAATGCGGGAGATCCGGAGACGGACACGAGTGGTTGGTTGTTTCCCAGACCCCACTTTCTGGCAACACTCATTCGACATTCATGTCTAACCTTACCGGAATTTAACGGACGCGAAATTAAAACCCGGCCTTGTTCCAGGCCGGGTTAATCTTCTCCTGCATTATTTCGTTTTTCCAACCGTAAAACAAAACACCCTCCACCAAATAATACAATTTTCGTTACAATTCTAGATATTCCCAGGATTTCCTCCTCAATTAACTGAAAAAATTAAAAATTTTAGCTTATTCTCAATTTACCTGCTAAAGATAGATCTTCAATTACCTGGTTTTTTAAACCAAACCGGGATAACAATATAAAGCTTGTCCCCCACCGCCGGCCGGCCGCTAGTCAACAGCGACCGCTCAAACCGGTAATGCCATCATCTCTCCCAACCCTGCCCTTTAATGAACATGGCCTCCATTCAATTGAAAAATCCGGTCCCGGATCTTGCTTTTGGCCCGTTCCGTTGCTTTTACTACGTAAGGATCCCGGCACTGCCCAGGGCGGGAAGAGTTCGGTGTTCCTTTAACCGGCTCCGTTTTTGATTCTTTATCCTTAGCGGATGAGTTTGAATTTCCCATCTTAATCCACCTCCCCCTTTATATTATACCGGTCCTTCTTCCACGGTTAACGGTACCCGTTCGAAATATGCCGACAGCGCCTCCGTAGTGAAGGCTTTGCTTTTAACCTCCCGTAAAAAGATCTCCCCCAGGACCATGATGAATTTTTCATCAATCGGCGAAAATCCGCCAGAGTCGCTGTATACATGCAATAAAAGTTGGGACGTATCGGAAAATTCAAGTTTCAGGCTGAAGGAAGTATCCTCTTCATAAATATTACCCGGTTCGGCCAGGGTCAATTTGGCCAACAAGGGATGGAACAGCCCCCATTTCCGCTCTCTTTCAACCTGAGTGAGGCTGATTTTTTGATTGGGAAAGGCATCCCAAAGGGTCCCCAATAGCTCCCGCAGTAAGAGTTCGGGTTCTAACCGTCTGTTCTCCTCCAGCTTCAACCAACCATGGATCAGTGACCAGCGAAGCGATTCTTCCTTCACCAGGCCGCTGATCTCCTCCCCGGTGATCTGGCCCGAGACTTCCGCCAATTCTTCCTCCAACTCCTTCGTCCATTGCACTCCTTCTTTGCTGATCCGGAAAAGCGGGAAAAGCAGGCATACCAAGATAATAACGATCCCGACCGCCACCAAAGTCACCCTTGTTAATACAATGATCAACGCCGAGTTAAATATTTTATACTGCGGCGAGATCAAAAGGTTGCTTAAGTCGTTGACCGTTAAACCCAATTGTTTCCTGTTTATGATAAGGATAACGGCCATCAAGGGAATATAGACAAGCCACCAGAGAAACAAGCGGTTTTTGGCCAGCCAGGACTCCAGGTTGAGATCTTTAAAGTTCATTACCATACCCCCGGTTCATTTTATGAAACCAAGAGCGGTACTATTCTGATTATCATTGAATACAGAAGTCGGAATTCAGAAGCCAGAATAAAACCTTTTTTAGATGAATTTTTAAGTTTGGAGTCAAATGCCGGTGGCCTAAGCTAAAATATTCCATTAGCCCTGTTCCGGCAGTCCTAAATAATCATAAGTTATAATAGCAATTGTTTTAATGCCCTTAATTGACGGCTTGAGGCTTTAAATGAAAGGCCCCGGCTTTAAGGGGCGGTCTAAAACAAAAAAACCGGAATTTTTCAGCCGGCCTTTACTGAAAGGAGGAAGGGGTATGTCCAGACATCATCACGGTGAGGATAACCATCAAAACAATATAAAAAAGGACTCCTCATTCTGGGGAGAAAACAGTGAAAACCTGCTATTTTTCTTGATTTTGATTGTAGTAGTCATTTTCTGCCTTTCCGGAGTGGCCTTTTAAACAAAAGTAAATATTTAAAAACTATCCCTCTAAACAATTGTAAAAGCAGTTAAGATAAGATATTGAGTTCCCGGCAATTAAGCCGGATTTTTCTTTCCTCAAAGGGGATAAAAAACGACCGGCTAGGCCGGTCGGGTTATGGCTTTTGTAATTGTTAGGCAGGCTGGATTAAATGGTTGTTTTCCCGCAAATACCTATCAATAGCCTGGCTTTCATTTTCAGTTAAAGAGTCAAACTTGAACCCGTAGTAATAAAGATTACAATCACCTTTCTGAGTATGCACCAAAGACGCTTTGGGGGAGATTTGATCGGGAATCAAATAGAAACTGGAGATCACTTTTTCGCCAGGGTTAAAGTTATCCAGAGAGATTACCCCCATTCCATCCTTGCTTAGATTCTCGATATAGCCGTAACATTTTGGAAATTGGCCCTCAATCGCAATCTCGGTGACAATATGGGTACTGGCCCTATTTTCTTTACGCCTGTCTCGCTCCATCGTTTCAGCCGCCTTTCATTTGGGTAGTTGGATTTTGAAGATACACCCGCCTTCCTAATATTTATCGTCAACTTCTCAAAATAATTTACAGTTTATTCGTTCCGCTGGATCCATCTTAATTTCCATTAAACTCTCGCGCCGCCTCTAACATTGCCAAGTAATTCTTTACCGGTATGTAGTTGGTAACAGTATTCCCGGTGCCAATCGCGTAACCACCGTTTTTAGAACACTCTTCCAGTATTTTTAACGTATAATTCTTAACCTCCCCAGGGGTGCGCCGGCAAAGAAAATCAACATCAACCCCGCCCAAAATGGCAATCCTGCGGCCCCATCTTTTTTTAGCTTCGGTCACCGGCATAATCGCGTCTTCAAAAGAATGTTTGGCGTCAATCCCGACATCATCAATCAAATCATCCATAACTTCCTGTAATTGACCGCAACTATGAAGGATAAAAGCTTTCCCGGCCTTATGCGCCTCAAGCACTACCTTTTTCTGCCAGGGAAAGACATACTTTCTAAGCATCTCCGGGGAGAGCATGGTGGCCGACTTATACCCCAAATCATCCCCAAACCGGTAAATGCCCAACTTCTCGTATTGAACAAGCCTTTTGGCAATTTCAGCAAGGCTTTGGCCAATCCGCTCAAAAAGCCTGACAACCAGAGCCTCATCATCGTAAATAGCCACAAACAGATTCTCCGAGCCCATTAAAAAGCAGGCATGTTCAAACGGACCGCCCGCAGCTCCCCCTATAATCTTCATCCTCTCCGGCAATAAATCGCAGATCCCGGCGAAAAGTTGGTAATCAAAAAGATTGTCCGGAGATGGCCAATTGGCATCATCCTCAACATCTTCAATCCGGCGGATTGGCCCCTCATGTTCATTAATCCAGTTCCGGACGCCTTTGGAATAAACCGCAGTATCGTCCGCCGCCAGCTCTTGCTTGGGAATAAAGTTCGGATTGATTTCAAACGGGAAATAATCATAACCCAATTGCCGGTAAAAGTTTATTTTCATCCGGTACATCTCAAGTTGTCCCGCAGTGCATGTAAGATCCAGCCCGGCAAAGTTGTAACCCATGATCTCCTCAATAATCTGGTCATCCACAAAATGTTCGTAAAACGGGATGCGATCCGGAATCCCTTTTCGGAAAACCACCTTTTCCAGTATGTTAAAATCGGGAACTGTCTTGGACATTCATTACCCCTCCCAAAGTAAAATCGGTAAGGCTTAGCGGGTACTCCTAATCTAATTATATATTAGTTTCATCGAAAGCAGGATATGTAACAGTTATTACATTCCCCGGTTTTATTCCATATAAAATTCCACCAGTTTTCAACTGTAACTCTGAATCGCCCTTGTTAACAACTTCAATAAAATTCCGGCCTATAATAATCCTTACTTTGTGTCCTCGCCAAATAAAAGGAAACTCTAATTTGGACCAGGATGGCGGTAACCTGGGGTTAATCTCTAAAAATTCGCTTTGCGTCGCGTTTTTTATCCCGGCAAAACCATGAACAACAGCCTGCCAGATCCCGCCGGCATTGGCGATATGGATTCCCTCCTCGCAACCTAGTTTTTCCGGGTTGAGATCGATTTCTGCCGCTTTTTTAAAAAAATAAGCGGCGTCACTCATTTTCCCAATCCAGGCGGCAATAATAGCATGGATAGAGTAGGACAAGGAAGAATCGTGGGTAGTCAGCGGTTCATAGTAGGCGTAAGCTTGTTTTATTTGTTCCATCGTAAAGAGATCCGGCAATAAAAACATTAATAACAAAACATCCGCCTGTTTCAACGCTTTCGAACGGTAATTCTTTTCCTGGGAGATAAACCGGCCGAACGGAAGATGGCGTTCCTTCCAAATCTCCTCAAAATTAAGGTCGTTGTATTCTTCAAAATCCTCGGATTGTAAAACCAAATTGGTGGCCGGGTCGAAAGGGATGGTCAATCCGCTCATGATCTCGGCAAACTTAGCGATTTCCTCTTCAGTCAACTTCAATCTTTGAGACAGTCTTTGATATGATTGAGGGTGATTTAATGCCAAAAAAGTAAGCATCGTGAGGGTCTTCTCCAGACTGAATTTTACCATCGCATTGGTGTAAGCGTTGTTTTTGGTAAAAGGCAGGTATTCATCGGGGCCCATAACTCCCAACAAAGCATATTTCCCGGTTTCTTTTTTATAATCAACTCTGTCAATCCAATACCGGGCAGTCTCTACCAGCATCTCCAGACCATACTGCTCCATGAAGCGAAAATCTTCGGTCTGCCGGAAATAATGCCATAAAGCATAGATAACATCGGCCGTAATATGGATCTCATGATCGGTATACTGCCAGCAGGCGCCCTCTTCCCGTCCGCTAACAGCCGATTCCCATGCGTAGCGGGCGCCTTTATAGCCATATTTAAGGGCGTTCTCCCTGGCCCCGTTTAAGGTATGGTAACGAAATAAAACCAGGTTTCTGGCGGCTTCGGGATTGGTATAAATGAAAAAGGGCAGCAGATAGATTTCGTTGTCCCAAAAATACCGGCCGAAATACCCCTCTCCGGCATAGCCTTTGGAACAGATCCCCACTCGCGGGTCTTGCCCGGCGTTACTACGGATTAAATGGTAGATTGAGAATCGCAAAGCCAATTGTGCTTTCTCGTCACCTTCGATAACTATATCACTGGCATCCCAGTTTTGTTTCCAGATCGCTGAATGTTCCCGGTATAATTTACTAAAGCCGGAAGCTATCCCGGTTTTTATGGTACGGATCGCCCGTTCCCGGAATTCCCCGGGCTCCAAATCCCGGTCTGTTGCCAGACTGGTCAATTTGATGAATTCCAGAATTTCGCCGGGCCGGATTAGAGTATCCCCCCGAAAATAAATCCGCCCCCCTTCTTGAATCGAGCGGCAGGAAAACCGGTCCGGGTGTCGTATACTGGAGACTTCCAATAATTGATTTCCTTGATCAGTGATAACTTCGGTGTAAATGAAACCATCTTCAGTTACTCCGGTATCAACCCTTGTAAAATGGTTAAAACCATTGGTTCTTACTCCGGAGTTGATTCCGGATTCAATCCTTAAATCGCCGCAGCCGTTGAGGCTCTTTATCCATATACGCTGAACTGCCAGCCCGGGAGTTTTCATACTGACAAACCGAATAAAGCCAAGCGCGCACCGCACCCCGGTTTTGGTCTCCCATTGAAAGCCCCGGTTGAGCGTCCCGTCTCGCATATTCAAATAACGGCAGTAATTTGTTATTTTACCTTGCTCCAAATCCAGTTTCTCGCCATCAATATAAATAATAAATTCCAGAAACCAGGGTAAATTAATAATTTCATGGTTTAGCAACGGATGCCGCCCCACCATACCGGGGATAAAGGTTCCCCATTTGGATTTCCCCGGGCGGAATTCTTCCAGAGTGACATTGGCGGGCTCCCTTAAGTATTCTTCATCTTGAGGATCATCCGTCAATCCCTCTTCTAGGGAGCCGCGGACCGAGAGATACCCATTTCCGGTGGTAAAAGCGCCTTCATAATGCCTGTTAAACTTAAGGTTAAATTGGTCTTCATAAAGGCACCAGCGCCTGTCGGCAAAAAGTTGTTCGTGATTGCATTGGAACAAATCGTACAAATATAGATCAGCCGTCGCTTTTAGTTCCGGAGCGCCCACGCCTATTGTATACATCCCCGCTTGCTTGGCGGAGATGATACCGGTTTCTACAGCTTCAAAAGCCGCACAATCCCAAGGCTCCAAACCCAGCTTTTCGGCGGCAAGCAAAAATAACCTTGCATCCCCTTGGGCCCCTTCAAATTGTGCTTTGTCTACCACCGCCTCAAAATAGTCGTTTATCTGCAAGCGTTCAAGAATAGTATGCGTACCTCGACCGAGGGAGCAGAGGGCCACTTTTATCCCCTTTTCGCGCAAAACCTTAAGTAATTCCAATCCCCCCGGCAATAGATCCCGCTTGTCAATTCTCAATCCATTCTCCTCAGCCCATATATTCTCTAGGCCTGTCTTATTTATATTCAACAATACCCCGTCCAAGGTAAAGATCGCGCCGCGGTACATTAAAAACCCCCAACTTTTTTGAAGAAATTTTTATGCCGGCAATCGAGCCCACTTAATGCTTGACAGCTCCGGCTGAAAGCGAAGAGACAACATGTTCCTGAAACATCACAAACAAGACTACAGTCGGTAGGATCGCCAGTACCATGGCGGCAAACAGCCCGCCGTAGTCGAAGAAAAACCTGCCTACGAAAAAGCGGATGGCGATCTGTAGAGTCCGGTTAACCTCCGAACTGATAAGTACGATGGCAAAGAGAAATTCGTTCCAACAGTAAATCGCCTGTAAAATCATGATAGTGACCAGCCCTGGACGGGCAATAGGGGTAATGATTCCCCGGACCACATACCATAAACCGGCGCCGTCGATACGGGCGGCTTCATCAATCTCGATTGGGATGCCCAGAATATAACTGCGCAAAATTAAAACCGAGATTGGAAGGCCGATTGTCGCATACAAGACAGCCAAGCCAAAAAGAGAATTACTCAGATATAGCCGGTCCATTACCAATTTAATCGGAAGCAGGGCCGAATTAATCGGAATTAATATTCCCATGGTCAGTAAAAACATTAAGAAGCCTGATCCCCGGAACCGGAAGCGCGCCATCACATACGCAGCCAAGATGGCTATATACGCATTGATGATAACCGAAACACCAGTGACAACGAGACTATTCAGAAACGCCCTGGCAATTCCCGTCACTTTCAGGGCATTGATATAGTTTTCCCAGTGCAACTTCGTTGGTAGCGCCAAAGCCGATGACAATATTTCCTGGCTGGTTTTAAAAGATGAAAGAATCGTCCAGATCAATGGAAAAGCTGTAATTACCGCAAAAAAGAGCAGCACGAACCAACGAATACTCGTCCAGCAGAATCTACCCAACTGTCGTGACCGGCTTAGCCTGGATTTTTCCTCATCGGTCAGCCGGTTTTTTATCTCCTCCAACCCGCTTGCAAACATGTTTTCTTCCTCCCAACTCTTCTCATCTTGTTTACCAATCGGACCTGCCCAGCCGGAAAAGTTTGCTGCAAACCGCTACAAATATCGCTCCAAAGGCCAATAAGGCGACTCCAAGGGTATTAGCGTATGAATTGTGGATTAGTTGCAGTTGCTGATAGAGGTAGAGCGCTAGTGTTTCGGTATGGTAATTGGGAGCGCCGTTGGTCATGATATAAAGCCCCTCAAAATAACGTAAACCGCCGGTTACATCCAAAATTACGCAAGTGCCCAAAATATTACGCAGCATGGGGATGGTTATAAAGATGCTTTGTTTTATTCCCGAGGCGCCGTCGATCTCCGCCGCTTCGCATAATTCATCAGGGATCGACATGATCTCGCTTAAGATGACCACCGCGAATAGGCCGATATGAAAAACCCAGGTAGAGATAATAACCGGCCAGGCCCACTGGGAATCATACAGCCAGTTCCGGCCTAATTGTCCTTGGCCGACAGCTTTGAGAAAAGCGTTTACCAAACCGTAGCTTGGATTAAAAACTGAGGTCCAAATAACGGCGAAAGCTGTTACCGAGATGACATGCGGCAAAAAGTAGACGGTCCTTAATACTTTCCAACCCCGCATCTTTTTGCTTAAAAGCAACGCCACCAATAAAGCCAATGGTATATGTATAAAAATAGCCACCAAAGACCAACTGAGGTTATTGCCGACAGCAATATAAAACACACTATCCCTCAGCATTTTAAGATAGTTGTGGTTTCCGATAAAGGCGCCCATCTTGATGGAGTCCCATTGGTAAAAACTACTTACAAATAAACCCGCCATTGGAATGAGATAAAACAGTCCGAATAATAGAAACGCCGGCAATAAGGCAAAAAAGATAAAGGTTTTTGTCTCCAAACATAGTTTCATGAGCATCACTTCCCATTTATTTTAAGGCGGGCGCCAGCATTTTCATGCTGGCGTCCTTAGGATCTAGTTTTTGTTGGAGATCTCTTGCAGCCGTTTGGCGAATTCTTCGGCTGTCATAGATTTATCGGCCAATCCCGGCATTAACTGGGCAAAAGCATCCACTACCGCCGGTTTTACCACATTCGGAATAATGGTATACTTAAACTTAACTTTAAGCGCCTGCGGAATAAAGGCTTGGTTGATGGCGGGGTATTTCACCTTGGACATATCGGTTTGGAAGCAAGGCGCGGCGCCAGTAAGGCTTAAATAAGCCGTATAAACATCATCGGTGGTCAAATATTTCAAGAACTCTACCGCGGCGTCTTTTTTGGCCTTTGTCTTGCTGCCGCTGGCGTAACCGATATTTTCCATAGCAATAACACCGTTGCCTGGTACCAAACCATAAGCAACATTCTTTTCAAAACCCTCGGGAGCGCTTTTAGGATCGGAGAAAGAACCGATCATCCATGGTCCGTTAGCGATCATGGCAGTATTTCCCTGCAAAAAATTATTGGCGGCTATGCCGTAACCGGCGCCGACCGCATCGGGAGTAGTATACTGGTTTAAAATGATTTGCAGCTTTTTAACGGCATTGATAAAAACTGGAACTTCAAATTTAGCGTTTTCCGGACTACCTTGGAGCCACTTCTGGCCTTCAGGACTGGTTCCAATGAGATCCGCCAACAGTAAAGCTGAGCACCAGGCATTTTCGCCGGTCATCATGGAAATAGGGGTTATTCCAGCCTTTTTTAATCTGTCACAAGCCGCTAAAAAATCATCCCAAGTTGTTGGGAAACTATTAATTCCAGCTTTGGCAAACAGACTTTTGTTGTAATAAATTCCAACATAGGCCTTGGTGTAAGGGATGCCTAGTAATTTGCCTTCATATGTATAAGTGGCTAATGAACCTTCATCATTCAACTTGGCCTTTAACTTGGTATCCTTCTTTAAATACGGGTTTAAATCAACCACCCGGCCGGATTGAGCCAGAACATTGAATTCACTCCGGTCGGCCTTCATCATAAACAAGTCAGGCATGGTATCAGCAGCGGCGTCAGTCCGCAGTTTTTCCCAGCAAGCTTGATCGCCGGCCACTCCATCGATGACTACTTTAATTCGGCCTTTATGAAGTGCATTGAAATCCTTGACCGCTTTTTCAAGCCAGGGCGCTTCAGGGTGCACCCCTACTTGCAGCGCTAGGAACCTAAGTTCCACTTCCTTGGCGGCGAAAACGGCCGGCTGCGGCAGCATAACTGCCGCCATCAACAAAAGCGTCAACATCACCAGAGCAAATTTTTTCATCTTTCATTCCCCTCCTTAAATTTTTTCCAATTAAACTTTTCCTCAAGTTTGAGACTCCCACCTCCTTAACCATTATTTTTTATGATATACGTATAACATTTTTCCCGAAAAATTTTTAGCTTATGGGTTGGTAATTATAATAGTACTTTAGGTTTTCCCGCATTACTACTTCTAGCCTGGTGGTAACCTCGGTTCTCTCCGGCCAGCGGCCTTCAGCCACATAATTAAATAAGATCTTAATCGGGAAATACCCTTGATAATAAGGCTCTTGGCAAACCACAGCCTGAATTACATCCTCCAAGATTAACTTATAATATTCATCATTCACATCATGCCCGATTAATTTAACCAAGCCGGACTTTCCGCTTTCTTTTAAAGCAATTCCCGAAAGATCGACGCTGGAGCAAAGATGATAAATAGCTGCCAAATCAGGGTTTTCGGCAATTATCTCTTTTATCTGGTTTACACTGCCTTCCCGGTCTGCTTCATTAATTTTAAAAGGCCCGATGATTTTTAAATCGGCTGAACCGGACAATACTTCCCGGAAACCGATAATCCTCTGTTCCAAATGGGTTAGCGATTCCTTAGCGGTAATCATCGCCACTTTACCGGCGCCCGTAACCATTTTCCTAATTATTTCACCACATAAACGGCCGGCCTCGATATAATTGCATCCAATATAAAAAAGGCGTTTGCTGGACGGAACATCAACATTAAAGGTGGCTACCGGCAAACCGCCATCCACCAATTCATCGATAAAACCGCTAAAAAGGGCCGGAATCCACGGTTCAACCGCCAAAGCGTCTATCTCCGGAAGCATCTCCTTGATTTGGGCAATCTGTCCTTCTACCGTATGGGGAGCGTCGCGGACAATTACTTTAGCCCCGAAATCTTTCAATTCGGAAAAAGCTTTCTCGATTCCTAGGTCAATCTGTCCCTTAAACCATTTTGGAAGGGTGTAAGAAACACCGATACAACATTGAGTCTTTTTTGCCAGATGTTTGGCTGCCCGATTGGGTGTATAACCGAGTTCCTTTACGGTTTCCAGTACCCGCTGAGCCGTTTTCTCGGAAACTCCGCCCCGGTTGTTTAAGACCCGGTCAACCGTAATTCTGGAGATATTCAGTTTCTTAGCAATGTCAACAGCGGTAACAGTTTTATGAATCATTTATATCACCGGATGATATACGTATAACTTTATGCTTAATTTTTCTCCGCCGACAAAAAAAATCCTTCTTAAAAATTTAATATTTTCCGAAAGATTTTCAAACCGATAACCAAATAAGCGCCAATATTTTATGCCAACCTTAAAATCATTTTTCAATCACTGACCGTAGTTGCTCCCACTCCGTCACCGGCGGCAGGCAACTCATTTGGTGACAGGCATAACAAGTCGGCTTTCCTTCTAATGTATAACGGTTTTGCAGCAATTCGCCGGCAGGATGAGCCGTTAAATTCGGTTGCTTCCCATGACCCCAGACCAGCACCCGGTACGGGATGAATGATCTTCTTAACTTAACCAAAATTTCCGGTATTTTTGCTTCCTCACTGATAAAGGTAAACTCTTTAAATTCTTGATAATAGGCATCCAACGCCGTGAGCAAACCGGCATGACTCCAAGCGTCCCTTTTCATCTCCGGGGCATAGGCGGCTAATATTTTTTCCGCTTCCCGCCGCAACTCCCGGCGGCCGGTAAAGACAGCCAATCTCAATAAATTTTCAGTATGGACAGATACTCCGCTGGGTATTGCCAGATCCTGGCCTGATAGCGGCTGGATAATAAGCTCATTCTTTTGAGTGGTTAGACAATAGGTTCCGTCGTTGTTGCCATACAGCTCAATGGCTTTTCCGGTTAAACGTAAACTCTCCTCCAGCCAACTTGGCTTAAAATCAGCCTCATATAAATCCAATAGACCTTGTGTTAAAAAAGCATAATCATCGAGCATACCATCGATTTTAGCTCGACCGTCCTTAAAAATGCGGCTTAAACCGCCATCAGGTTTTTTCATTCTACTTAAAATAAATTCCGCCGCCCGTTTCCCGGCCATATAGTCTTCATCCCGTTGAAAGACCTGGTATGAATAGGCCAAGGCCCCAATCATCAGCCCGTTCCAACTGATGATAATCTTTTCATCCCGGAACGGTTTAACCCGCTGTTCCCGCAGTTTAAAAAGCTTTTCTTTAGCCCGGTTGAGGGTTTCCCGGTTGACTGGGGAAAGTTCGGGGTTTTTCCGGAAGCGGTCCGCCGGGTATAAGCGGTTTAGAATATTTTTCCCCTCAAAATTTCCTTTAGCGGTCAACCCGTAATAATCAATCACTAAATGCGCTTCTTCCGGGGTTAAAACCCTTTGAATCTCCTCCAGATCCCAAAGATAAAACCGGCCTTCCACCCCTTCGCTATCAGCATCTTGAGTGGCATAAAAACCGCCCTCGGGAGCGGTCATCTCCCGTTGGATATAATCGGCCGTCTCCCTGGCTACCCTTTTAAAATCTTCGCTTTCAGTTAACTGGTACCCAATGGCGTATATCTTTAAAAGTTGGGCGTTATCATAAAGCATCTTTTCAAAATGAGGCACCAACCAGTATTGATCGGTGGAGTAACGATGAAATCCTCCGCCTAAATGATCATATATTCCGCCTTCAGACATCTGCCCTAAGGCAAAGAGCACCTGATCAACCCATTGTTGTTTCCGGTGCGATACCCCCACCTTCAAAAATAACTGTAACAAACTAGGGTTGGGGAATTTCGGCGCCCCTCCGAAGCCGCCGTTCCTCCTATCCGCAGTCCGGATTAACTCCGAGCCGGCCCTTTCCGGGATTTCCGGTTCCGGAGGCCGGCCCTCACCAGCCGCCTCCCGGGAAGTTTGCATATATTTTTGCAATTCGCTACCGGCTTTTTTTATCTCCTCCCGCTGATTGACCCATTTATCATGGATGGTTTCCAAAAGCCAGGGGAAGCTGCTCCTCCCGTAAAGCGGTTTTGGAGGAAAATAAGTGCCGCCGAAGAAGGGTTTCCGCTCAAGATCAAGGAAAACCGTCAACGGCCAGCCGCCCTGTCCGGTCATTAACTGGACGGCCTGTTGATAGAGCTGGTCGATATCCGGTCGCTCCTCCCGATCAACCTTGATATTGACGAAATAAGCATTCATTAGTTCCGCAATATCCGGATCTTCAAAAGATTCCCGTGCCATTACATGGCACCAATGGCAGGCGGAATAACCGCAGGAAAGGAGGATGGGTTTGTCTTCTTCTTTGGCTTTTTGAAAAGCTTCCTCACCCCAAGGGTACCAGTCGACAGGGTGGTGGGCGTGTCGGAGGAGATAGGGTGAAGTTTCATAAATCAGGCGGTTAGTGGTTTGGGGTTCGGACATTTGTAAACCGTCCTTTTTAGGTGCACCTTTGCTTTAACTTAAAGTATGTCCAAAATCTCTCTATTTCAGTATGCCCCAATAAATTGATCCTACATGAAATCCATATGCCAGCACCGGCATTCTCTATCGCGTCAAATCCACTGTTTTCGCAATGGACATGCGTTCTAATAACATTAGCAGCCGTTACCTCGTGTTTTGGTGTTTTTTTAAACAGCGGATAGTATTCAATACTATCCCGGCCAAGCCGTTTGAGGAACGGCTGCCTTTATTTCCGCAACTACCTGGCGACATTGATAACGAAATTTATATATTATAAAGAGGTTCCCTTTTTCTATTCATAGGCGCAGCCTTTTTGGAACCACTTGGCTAAGCCGGGTGGTTTTCAAATATACATAAAAATCCCATCCGTAATGGACGAGATTTTTTTACTTTGGTTTATTACACCTGCTTCAAAATTGCCCTGGATTCCGGGTTAATTTTAATTATTTCACCTTCGATATTATCAAGTCGATTGACGATTTTACCAAGAGTTGGTTTAACAAAGTCCATGTCCTCAATTAATCCTTTAATCGCAAGCTTTACTATGTTCATATCATCAATTAATCCTCTAACTGAAGGCTTTACAATGTCCATATCCTCGATCAAGCCATTAAGTATTAGTCTTTGCTCTTTCTGCTCTTTCCGAACATCTTCCAGACCTTCGCCAAATGTCCGAAACTCTGAAAGTAATTGTTCGAGTAAAACCGCCACTTTATTATCGTCCATAATTACTACCCCCTTCAATCCACGATGATATTTTCCACATCCAGATTATTGATTCCTTTTTGATCCAAAAATTTTAGGGTATGAGAAATGATTCAGGTAAAGAATACCCCTCCCCTAAAATGGCAACTCATCCCTGTTTTCTAACCCTTGGGCCTACAGCCATCTTTTAGCCACAGCCTTTGAGTCTTGTTTCTCCAAATCAACCTCAAGTACATATTCAAAGCTGAAGGTTCTAAGCATATTAACAACTATTAATCTACCGAATATGCTGTTACAGATTTAATTTCCAAGGAAGATTTAAGAAAATACTCGGAGATGACCTAAGTAATATAAAAAATTTATATTTCTTTTTGATTTTAAAGGGGTTGATTCAGATGAGTGCCACGGGACTGGTAACCATAGCCATTCTTGCTAAAGAAAAGGCTCATACCCTGCCCCTCTATCTTAACTTGATTGAAAGCCAGACTTACCCGGCTTCTAAAATTAAGCTTTATATACGCACCAATAACAACCGGGATAACACCGCCGTTTTGCTTGAAGAATGGATTGAAAAAGTGAGGGATAGGTATTCGGAGATCCACTTTGATCCAAGTGATGTTGAGGAGCCTGTCCATGAATTTGAGCCGCATGAATGGAACTCTTTGAGGTTTAAAGCTCTGGCGCGCATACGCCAAGAGTCGGTGGAATGGGCAAAAAAAAGAAAAACCCATTATTTTGTAGTTGATTGCGACAACTTCATCATCCCGGAAACACTGGAAGCGCTTCTCGATACCGGCTTGCCGGTCGTCGGACCGTTACTGCGAAATGGCGACGATCCAGCGAGTTGCTATTCCAACTACCACTTCATTACCGATGAAAACGGCTACTACAAACATTCGCCGCTTTATTTCGAGATCCTCAACCGGACAATTAAGGGCCTGATTGAGGTGGAAGTAATTCATTGCACCTACCTGATACGGAACAATGTATTGGATTTCGTCAATTATGACGACGGCAGCGGCCGTTATGAATATGTAATTTTTAGTGACACCCTACGAAAGTCAGGCATACCCCAATATATCGACAACCGCCGGAATTACGGCAAGCTCACTTTTTCCGACACGGAAGCGGAATTTAAATCAAAAAACATCCAGACCGATAATCTTAGCCCGGACTGAACTTCCCCGCTTCAGTTCTAGAAAATGAATGCGCCAATAATTCCGGCCAAAACAGTCAGGGTAATAGGACCCACCTTAAAATAATTGGAGGCGACAAAGGTAAAGGCGAAGATGGTCATCCCCGGTATACTGATAAAATGCAGCGGATTCCGGAACATCTTCAAACTAAAAAACCCCTGGCTAATAATGGAAGTATTAAAGAAAAAGAGCACCGCCGTAACGATCATCCCGACCGTCGCCGGTCTGATTCCGGTCAAGACAGCCTGTACCACCGGGTTGGACTTAAACTTCACCATTATCCCGGCGATGATTAGAATCAGGATCAGCGACGGCAATGAAACTCCCAGCGTCGCCCAGGCAGCCCCCCAAAAACCGGCTGAGCGGTATCCGACATAAGTAGCGGCATTTACGGCAATAGGACCCGGCGTCATTTGCGACAAGGCGACTACGTTGGAAAAGTCATCCGCCGACATTAGGCCGAAGGTTTGAATGTCTTGGTAAATCATAGGCAGCATGGCATAGCCGCCGCCGAAGCCGAACAGCCCGATTTTAAAGAATATATAAAAGAGCCTCAGATAGATAAGCATTTTAACTTGTCCTTTTCCTCCCGTTCCAGTAATAAACCATAAATCCGGCAACTCCCCCGAGAATCACCGCCCAAGCTGCGTTCACATTAAAAAAAACAATGATTATAAATGAAACCAAGGCAATAATCCACTCTATCCGCCCTTTTAATATGGATTTGCCCAGTTTGATGGCTGCTAAAAGAATCAACCCTGCCGAAGCCGCCCGGATTCCGCTAAAAACCTTTCCGACATATACATTATCCTTCAACCTTAATAAAACGATCAGGATTAAAAGAATAGAAATAAAGGCCGGAAGAATCATCCCAAACGCCGCCGCTATGGCTCCTGGGATTGCCGCGACTTTATTACCGATAAAGATTGCCGCATTAATTCCAATAACACCGGGGGTCGATTGTGAGATAGCCAAAATATCCACCATTTCCTCTTCGTCCACCCAATGCCGGTTGTCGACCACTTCCCTCTGGATTAGGGGAAGCATGGCGTAACCTCCCCCGAAAGTAAAAGAGCCCACTTTAAAAAAGAGCCAAAATAACTTTATCAAGCTTTGAGTCTTGTTCATGGTTTCCCCCTGCGATAATTGTACCCAACCTTTAAATTTTAAGTTTATATTTTTTTAGTTGCGCTTGCTGATTTCTCCTCCCTATAAACCGTTTTTAGTCTGAATTTATCCCTAGACCGGCCGATCATTTCTAAATCTTGCACCCGGATTGTCAATTGGGTAAAACTAAAAAGACCGGGAAAGAATAAATGAGTCAGTCCGGTCTTACAACCATACGGTTTACCTTGTTTACTGCACATAACTTTTGCAAGTCGCTTTTCTGAAAGGTCAAACAGTGGTTGGCGACTTCTTATGGAACCTTTGGCCCAAAGAAAGAGCCCAGCTCCGTAATTGTTCGATCTTCGTATACACCACTGGGACGACCACCAAAGTCATCAACATCGAGCAGGTCAGACCGCCAATCAGCGCCCAACCCAAGCCGCGTTTAAATTCCGAACCGGGGGCCGCGGACAACGCCAGCGGCAGCATTCCCAGAATCATGGTCAAGGTGGTCATCAGAATCGGCCGCAGCCGTTCCTTTCCGGCCGCCATCAATGCCTCTTTAACTTCCAGGCCTTCCTCGCGGGCCCTGTTGGTAAAGTCAACCAATAAAATGGCGTTTTTGCTGACCAGTCCGACCTGCATGATAATACCCATAATCGAAAAGACCGCCAATGAATTATTGGTCAAGGCCAGGGCCAGCAAAGCGCCGATAATGGCCAAAGGCACCGAAAACAAAACCGATAAGGGATAAATAAATGAATTATATAACGCCGCCATAATCAAGTAAACAAAAATAACCGCCGCCAATAAAGCCAATCCCAGACTGGCGAAAGACTCCGCTTGGCGTTGCAAATCCCCCACCGGAGCAAATGAGACGCCCGGCGGAAAATTCTCTTTAGCCAAGGTTTTCATGATGTCCTGCCCGATTTCGCCGCTGGTCCTCCCATAAGCCTGCGAAGATACGGTAATGGCATAAATCCTGTTCCGGCGTTCGATCTTGGTGGGACCGACCTCCTGAACTATCGTGGCAAATTGATTAATCGGTATCAGCTGGCCGGAATTATTCATCACGGTTAATTCGCCAAGATCCTCGGTCCGGGAGCGGTCAAATTTATCAAGCATTACCTGAATATCATAATCTGTGCCGTCGCTGTCCCGGAATTTGGAATTGGTGTCCCCAGCGAGAGCCACCTGTAAAGTCTGGCCTACACTAGCGACATTTACACCCAAGGCTGCCATTTTCTCTCTGTCTATGTGCAGTTGCATCTCCGGCTGCCCAATCTCCGAGGAAAGTCTAACATCCCCGGTCCCCGGAATCTTGGCGATGATCTTCTGGACCCGTTCAGCTGTTTTGGAAACAGCCGTCCAACTGGGACCGCTGATCGCTAATTGGACCGGCGCGCCACCGCTGAACCCGGATGACTGGCTTACATGAGGCCGTAATCCCGGGATTTTTACCAGATCTCTTTGAATGAGTCTGGCAATCTCAGCGGTGCTCCGAGTTCTTTCATTCTTAGGCACCAATTCGATATAGAGGGAAGCGCTGTTGGTAGCCCCGCTGTTTCTTCCGGATATTCCGGCGGCGGAAAAAATCATCTTCACCTCTGGAAATTGCGAGAGATATTTCTCTAAGTTTTGGGTCAGCCTATTGGTCTCCTCAAGCTTGGTTCCGGCCGGCAGTTCCAACTC
>JBLNCU010000062.1:0-14912 GCA_050260935.1 Bacillota bacterium | reverse complement strand
TCGGCATTTATTCATCCGCAAATTTTATTTATCCCGCTTGCCAGGATATTATAGCATATCCGGAGACGGATTAAAAAAGCGCCCAAACCTAAAGAATGCCCAAAAATTGACACTATAAATTCAATAACGAAGCTTGACAGAACCCTTTGGTCTGTATTATAATTACTACTGCTTGATAAAGCGATACTTTTAAATTATAAATAACCTTTGCCGAAGTGGCGGAACTGGCAGACGCACAGGACTTAAAATCCTGCGGGGCTTAAACCCCGTACCGGTTCGATTCCGGTCTTCGGCACCAATAATAACAAGGGTTTCAGCGATTCGGCTGAAACCTTTTTTGATCCCTCCCCTGTAGGAAAAAATGTAAGGATTCGTCCTGTGCGTCTGCCAGTTCCCTAGTGTAACCAGGTATGACCCAATACAAATAATCCTTAGGGGCTGCCCCAAAATTACTTTTGGGACAGCCCCTCCTACCCGATTTTAGACCGGAATTAGTACCGGCTTAGAGCCACGGAGGGCGAACATACCGTATGGACCAGGATGATGATGGTGATGGTAAAATCTGTGGGTTGAATAAATGGAGTCCATCCTGTAACATAAGACGAGTCGAAAGGAGGGAAAACGATGCGAAAAGTATGGCTTACCTGTACCGCTATTGCTGCTTTAACGGTAGCAACAGCCTTACCGGCCATGGCGGCGGTCCCGCAGGGGAATTGTCCAAACTCTTTAAACTGGAGTAGCCTCCAAGGGCTGGTCACAACCCAACCAACTGTTCGATCTCTTCCCGGGAATGGCGCTCCGGTGTTACCCTCGGGGAATACTGGAACCAACTCTCAGATTTCAGGATGGAGTATCAATGACCTCATGGGTCGACTCCAAGGGCAGCTTCAGAAATACTTTGCCGGTCTTCAAGGTAATGTGACTTGTCCGGCCCAAAATAGCAATTCTAATCAGTAACTATTACAGTCGATGATAAAAGTTGTTATTTAGATAGGTCGAAAAAGCAAACGTTGGGTTAAAACCTCTGTAAGCGAGGTTAAAAAGCCGGGGAATCCCCGGCTTTTTAAAAAACAAAGCCCGGTGTAAACCAAGCTTTGAAAGATTGTCGGTTTGTCGTATTCTTTACGCAATTTAGGGCTATTATGGCGCCTATACCAATCGGAATATTTTTCGGTATAATTCCGGAAAATCCTTCTTTATACTTGAATATATCCTTAGTTTTTTTATAGTCGGTGGACGATAGGGGACAAGGCGGCACTTAGATATTTATTAGCACTCGCTTCTTGTTTTTTAACCCTTCATAGTTTAAACTAAACATGGGAAGCAAAGAATTTAGATGTTGCAGTATATCTCTTTCTCCTGCTAGTTAAATAATTTCCGGAGGTACATAGAAAATGCCGCGATTCTTTGCAGGGTTGGAACCGGAGCGGGTTTGGCATCATTTTGAGGAGATCTGCAAGTTGCCACACGGCTCCGGTAATGAGGACGCAGTCCGGAAATACATAGCCGATTTTGCCGCGAAACAAGGTCTGGAGCACTACTATCAACCCCAGGCACCGTGGGATGATGCCGGTAAAAGGGTAGTGGTTGTTTATAAAAAGGCGGCCCCGGGGTTGGAGAACAAACCTACGGTGGTGCTTCAATCCCACCTGGATATGGTCTGTGTGCCAAACGCTCAGATATTTCCCTTGCGACTTGTTTTTTGCGACAGTGAAGGTAAACCCGGCCACGGATGGGTGAAAGCCGGCGGTTACAATGACCAGGACGGGACATCCCTGGGGGCGGATGACGGCATCGGAGTGGCGCTAGCTTTGGCTATCCTGGAGGACACGCGGCATCAGTTAGGTCCGGTGGAGTGTCTCTTTACGGTTAATGAAGAAACCGGGATGGACGGGGCCAGGGATTTTGAACCGGGCTTACTCAAGGGAAGGGTTTATATCAATCTGGATGAGGAAGAATTGAAATCGATCATTTATGGCTGCGCCGGAGGTTTAAAAAGCACTTTCCATTGGAGTCTGGTAAAAGAGCCCGTTCCTTCCGGGGTTAAGTGTTTTTCGCTGAAGGTTTCCGGTTTAAAAGGCGGCCATTCCGGGGCCGCTATCCATCTGGGAAGGGCTAATGCCATCCAACTGGCGGTCAGGATCTTAAGCCGGGCTGTAAACGAAAAGATCCGTTTTCAGTTGGCTTCGTTTACAGGCGGCAGCCTCCATCAAAGCAATGTCATTCCCGTGAGTGCTCAAGCTTCCCTAATTATTAATCCTAATGATGCCGCTAAATTGGGAGCGCTGGCCGCTGAGATGGCCGAAGACTTTCGGATGGAATTCTTAAAAATTGAGGATAGTATTGAAACCAGCTGGGAAGAGATTGAAACGCCTGAGGTGGCCGTCAGTTTGGAGGATACTCTAAAGATAATTGATACTTTGATGCTGCTCCCCCACGGGGTGCAGAAAACCGCCCCGGAGAAACCGGAGGTTGTAACGACCTCGACCAATTTTGCCTCTGTCGCGCTTGATGGTGGAGAGGCCACCATTGTCTGCATGCACCGGAGCTCCTTAGAAAGCGGATTAGATTGGATGAGGGATACACACCAGGCCATCGCCCGTTCTTCAGGAGGCCGGATTCTTTTTAGTGACCGCTATCCGGCCTGGAGCCCGGTTGAGAGTTCCGATTTGCTCCAAAAGGCTAAAAATGTCTACAACAGTTATTTTCCGGGAGAATATAAAACTGAGGTGGTGCATGCCGGTTTGGAATGCGGCTGGGTGGTAAACAAGTATCAAACAGGAACCCCCATGGACTGCATCGCCATCGGACCTACCGTTCTGGAACCTCACAGTAGGCGGGAGAGGCTAGAGATAAGCAGTGTTGCTAAATTCCATCAATGCGTCCTGGAGATCCTGCAATTATATACAAAATAATAAGTGTGGCCAGGTATTTGAACCTGGCCGTGGAGCGGGCATTATCACCGGCATTCAAGATGTCTAAAAGCAATTTGCCTTTTGGGCCCTTTTGTTGAGAAGTGGGCATTTAGTGATAATAAAAGAAAACCCAACTGCTTTCTCATCTCGCATATCCCGCCTCCCACTTCACATTTCAGGCCGTAGTAGCCTTGTTTGGCGCGCCGGAAGCCAGCGGAGCGCCTTTTACATCCTCATAGAAGTTGGCGATTGCAGCGTTAAAATACGGCGTCAACCAAAGAAAACCGATACCCAAGGTTACAATACAAAGCAAAGCCCAGCCAATAAAGCTTAACCCCAGCAGAAACAGCTTGCCTTTCCTGCCGGCCATCATTTGTTTGCTCAGTTTAATGATCTCGCCTGGTTTCATCTCCGGATGATCATAGAGGATATAAAAAGACATGGCGTAACTGAGGGCGGCAATGATACCGGGGATGATAAGCAGCAGAGACCATAATATAACAAAAATAATGATTAACAATTGGAGGAGAAAGGCGCTGGAGAATGCTTTAAAACCGTCAAATAAATCCGCCAACTCCGGGTTTTCATCTCTCCGTAGTTTCAGGAAGTATTTAGCCATTCCCAGGGCCAACGGCCCGGAGATCAGCAGGGTAATGATAAAACCGATAACTGGAATGCAACCGAACGAGGAAAGGACACCAGCAATTAAACAAACTAAAACCGCATAAAGCCATTTCCCCTTCAACTTTTCCCGGGCGATCGCCCGCAGTTCAAAATTGGCCTTTAGTCCGGAATTTATACTCATCAACGAACCTCCTTTAATTGGTTGGTTTAAACTTTGTCGGCAATATAAATATATTTCACCATCACCGGTAATTTTCCTTTAACTTAAAGGTTTAAGGTTTTTATTCAATTCCGGTAATACTAAAAGGGCAAAAAAAATTTGGGGGTAGGCTCATGGTAAAAGAAAAAAAGAAGGAAGAGTCAATAGAGGACGGAGCAGATTTAAGAAATAAAGTGACTATCGATCAGGAAACCGGGGAAATTGAATCCGAAAGGCCGTTAAGCGCTTATACCCGTAACGATGACGCCCTGAACCCTACTTTAAACCGTTTAGGGCAAGGGATAGGAACCCATGAAGCTGATGTAAACAAACAAACCGACCTGGAATTGGGGGCGTTAGCCGATCCGGGGGGAATCGACCCGGCAGCTGATAGCGAATTCATGGAAATAATGAAGCCGAATATCGAGAAAAATAAATGAGGATTTAATAGAAATAAGAGAGCCTCCTGGTAGGAAGCTCCCTCTTTTAATAAAGTTAAATCATTGCTTTAGTTACCGTAAACCGCAAATTCCCATAAGGAATAACCGTACGGTGTCCCCCGTTGGTACCCGTAGAGCCGGACAAACCTGGCATTGGCTGAGCCGGTAAGGGTGATGTTGCCGCCCATACCCGAATTGGTGCTGTAGACAGTTGTCCAGTTATAGGCATCATTGGTGATCTGTACCTGGTAAGACTTGGCGTAGGCTTTCTCCCATTTCAGGACTATTTTATTAACATTGTAAATCTTCCCGAGATCAACATAGATCCACTGCGGGTCAACCCCTTGGCGGCTGGACCAGCGAGTGGCGGTGTTGCCGTCGAACGCTTTATCGGCGGTCCAGTTGAGGCCTTCCACTGAAGATGCTACCGCTTTTTTATAAAGAGCCAGGTTAGCGCTGGGTTCAGGTACCGGCGCCGGGGTTGGATTTGGTGTCGGGACAGGTTGAGGCGCAGGAGCCGGCTGCGGATTTGGCGCTGGCAGTGGCGCCGGCGCCGGAGTTCCGGAGCCGGATGAAGCCAGGTCAATCGCCTTGCTGGCATCAACCAAACCGTAACCGTAATAATTGTCAAAACCAGGAGCGCCCAAATCTTTGGCTGATTGATCGATAATTTTGTTTATCGCCGCCGGTGATAACCCCGGATTGACGGCTTTAACCAGCGCCACTACTCCGGCCACGAACGGCGTGGCCATAGAGGTTCCGCTCATATAGGTGTAGCTTGAGGGACCGGCATTATAAGTGCTGTAAACCTGTGAACCAGGGGCCATTAAATCCAATTCGGGACCGAAATTGGAATAGCTGGCCCGGTTGCCGCTGCTCTCGATGGCCCCGACGGTGATGACTCCGGCGCAATTTCCGGGGAAATCGACAGCGCCGTTTTCATTACCGGCCGCCGCTACAACGCTAACTCCTTTGCTGACAGCATAATTAATCGCGTCTTGCATCGCCTGGCTTTGGCCGGGGCCGCCTAAACTCATGCTGATAACGTTGGCGCCATGGTCGGCCGCGTATTTAATACCGCTGATGATATTGGAATAGCTGCCGCCGCCGTTGCTTCCCAAGACTTTAACCGGCATTATCCGGCTGCCGCCGGCTATTCCGGCTACACCTTTGCCATTGTTGGTGATGGCCGCCGCAATACCGGCGACATGAGTTCCATGGCCCTGGTCGTCGCTGGGGTCGTTATCGTTATTTGCGAAGTCGTATCCAGGCACAATACTGTTTTTCAAATCCTCATGGTTGAAATTTATTCCGGTGTCGACGATGGCAATGGTCACTGCGGCCCTTTTAGAGGCATCGACTTTATTCCAGGCCAAATCGGCCTTGATCGCCGAGGGTCCCCATTGTTGGGAGTAATAAGGGTCGTTTGGAATTGATTCGGCTTTGGCGATATAGTTTGGCTCGGCGTACTCAACCTCCGGATTGGATTTTAACTCCTTTAACGTGTTAAAATAATCATTAGCCCGTTTTAATTGAACCAGGGAAAGACCGATGGTATCGTTGATCGGCTTGGTCTTGGCCGAATATTTGGCCATGATCTGTTGAAGCGGTTCAACTCCTTGGGCTTTAAAGGGCTGATTACTGTTTTTGTACTTGACTATAATTTCGGTGGGAGTAATTTCGGTTTGGTTCAGAATCTGTTTAGTGGAGGAAATACCATAGAAGTATCTGCCGTTACGTTTCAAGATAACAGCGGATGAATTCGGATCTTTGACGACAACCGTCTCCTTATTCGGCAACGGTGTTTGATTGGCCGCCGCCAATGTTACACTTGAAAAGACAACGGTCATCAATACCGCCGTCAATACTACAGTATTTCGGAAAAAGGAACGATTGAATTTCTCCATTGCAACCTCCGTTGATGAATTTTGGTACGGTGCGCTGAAATTAATGTTACGTTTATTGACATTATAATGCTTAAAAATCTTTTGTGAAGTTGTAGTTATTAGCAGGAAATTTTAATTCTGCCAGTTCCGGAATTTATTGAAATTGGTTCCATTGAGGGTTTAACAATAATGGATAATCTAAGGACCCTCCCCTGGTTAAGCCGGGGCAGAAAGAAAGGTTGGAGTTACATAACTCTTTCCGGGCTCCCCTGTGTGAATCTGGCTTTGATTTTTTCCTTTTAGAAAGGAATATTTTTCCCAAGACCGAAATAAAGGGTTTATATGATTGTTAGCGACTCTGAGAAATGGATTTCTGCCGGCCAAGGAGATATTGACGGAAGATGTAATACTGGAAGAAGTATTAATATAGCTGACAAAAAGGCGGATTAAAGTGAAACACTTATTTATCATTAACCCCTCGGCCGGGAAAGGAAGGCCCTTGAGGTTAATCCCGGAAATAGAACGCTTCTTTAAAAATCAGGGTTTGGAATACTGTATTGAAACCACCGGCTATCCCGGGCAGGCGACCGAGATTGCCAGCAGATACGACGGAGACGAATATAGGATCTATTCGGTGGGCGGGGATGGAACCCTTAATGAGATTATAAACGGTATGATTGGGAGGAATAGCAGCCTGGCTGTTATTCCGGCCGGATCGGGCAATGATTTCTTCAGATCAATCTCCGGTAACCTACCGCTAACAGATCTTTTTTTCCAAACTGTTTATGGCCGGGAGGAACTGATTGACCTTGGATTGGTTAATGGCCGCTATTTTATTAATATCGCCTCGCTTGGTTTTGACGCTGAGGTGGCGTATAATACCCAAAACATAAAGAAGGGCCTGTTGATACCTTCCAATCTCTGTTATTTGGCGGGGGTCCTTAATACTCTTTTCCGCTACCGGAATAACCGGATGCGGGTAACGGTTGACGGAAGGACGTTGGAAAACCGGTTTTTACTAATTGCCGTCGCCAACGGCAGGTACTATGGGGGCGGGTTAATGCCGGCTCCCGGAGCGGAAGTCGATGACGGTTTGCTTGATGTCTGTATAATTACAGCTAGAAACCTTTTTCAGATCATCGGAACGTTTTCCAAATATATCAAGGGCGGGCATTGCCAATTGCCCGGAGTCCATTATCTGAAAGGCAAAAGTGTTAAAGTGCTCTGTGACCGGGATGTCGCCTTGAATATCGACGGCGAAGTAATGAAAGCGCGTGAAGCGGTTTTCCAAATCATCCCCGGAGGGATCAAACTGGTCGTGCCCCGGCCGGAGGTTTTGAAGGGCCGGGCGCAAGCCGCCACCACTCGTGAGGGTTGTTGACGGGGATCTTTCATTTTTTGAGGGTTGTTTTTGGCCCGGGATAGATTATTGTCAAGTTTTATTCTGCCATTTCTTGGTTTTATTAGATTTTCTTCGCTCTCTGCAGGAAAAATAACAATAATGGCGAAAATATCAAAATAAATTTTTGCGTTTTTGCTCCTTTGCTTTTTGTTAACCGGAAGATAAAGCCCTATTATGCTGGTGGGTAGGTTTATTATACACCACCGGCGGATTTGGTTTCGCATTATATATATTGTATATTGTCAAAGGATTAGCCGGATTATTGTTGTATTATAAGATACAAAATAAAATAAGGGGGATGTTCCATGAAGCGTAGTTTCTGGTTTTTATTGGCTTTGGTTTTAATGGTTCCGGTATTTACGGTAGTATCCGGCGCAGCCGGCGATACTATCAAGATCGGTGTTTTCGAGCCGATGACCGGCGCTAACGCCGCCGGCGGACAGTTGGAGGTTGAAGGGGTCAAATTGGCCAACCAACTGTATCCGACAGTTTTAGGGAAAAAAGTGGAATTGGTTTATGCCGACAACAAGTCCGACAAGGTTGAGGCAGCCACCGCCGCCGCCCGATTGGTTGAGAAGGATAAAGTGACCGCCATCATCGGTAGCTGGGGCAGTTCATTGTCGATGGCCGCCGGAGACATCGTAAGGAACGCTAAAGTTCCGGCCGTCGGCGCCTCTTGCACCAATCCCTTGGTCACCCAAGGCAATGATTACTACTTCCGGGTATGCTTCATCGACCCGTTCCAGGGCACTGTCATGGCCAATTATGCTTTTACTAAATTAAAAGCGAAGAAAGCCGCTATCGTTCAAGAAGTTTCCAACGATTACGCCGTAGGTTTGGCCAGCTTCTTCACTCAGAGCTTTAAAAAACTGACCAAAGACGATAAATGCATCGTGGCCGTCGCCAACTACAACACCGGCGACCAGGATTTCTCGGCTCAATTAACCAACATCAAAGCCAAGAATCCGGATGTAATTTTTGCCCCCGGCAACTTTACCGAATCGGCTTTAGTCATCAGCCAGGCCCGGAAACTGGGAATCACCTGCCCGATAATAGGCGGCGATACCTGGGAGACTCAAGAATTCCTGGATATCGGTAAAGCGGCGGTTGAAGGCGCCACCTTCTCCACCTTCTTTGATTCGGAAAAACCGCTTACCAAAGAGACCCAAAAATTCCTGGACGCTTACAGAAAAGAGTATAATAAAGAGCCGGCCGCGGTTACCGCCCTTGGTTACGACGCCTATATCCTGATTTTAGACGCCATCAAACGGGCCAAATCCACCGACGGTCCGAAGCTCCAGCGAGCTCTCTCCAAGACCAAGAACTTCCCCGGCGCCGCCGGACTTATTACCTTGGACGAGAATAGAAACGCGGTCAAGAATGCAATCATCAAAACGGTTAAAGGCGGCAAGTTCGTCTACTTGGACACCATTCAACCGAAGTGAGTCAATTGAATTAAATACTTGAGTGCCGGGAGCCAGAATCCAGGAGGGAGCAAACCAACTGGTCAAATTCTGGCTCCTGAATTGTGAAGCTTGCGGTTATTACAGAAGAATTTAATATCGGCGGTGTTTTTCATGACTTTTGATCTCTTTTTGCAACACCTTTCCAACGGGATCTCGCTGGGGAGCTTGTATGCCCTGATTGCCATCGGCTACACCATGGTCTATGGTATTCTTCGTCTAATCAACTTTGCCCATGGCGATATTTTTATGATGGCGACCTATTTTGCCTTTTTCGGCGTTTTAATCTTCGGGGTGCCGTGGTATATAACTTTTCCATTGGTTTTGGTGCTCACCGGATTGTTGGGAATAACCGTGGAGGTAAGCGCGTACAGGCCTTTGCGGGACGCCCCGAAAATTTCCATTTTAATCTCCGCCATTGGCGCCTCTTTCCTGCTGGAAAATCTGGCCACGGTGTTATTCGGCGGAGTGCCGAAACCGTTTCCCACCCCGGAACTATTTACCGATGTCATTACCGTCGGGACGGTTTCGATTCAGAAACTAACCTTTTATATCCCCGTGGTGACGGTTATATTTCTCTTTTGCCTGCTCTACCTCATTAACCGCACTAAAATCGGGATGGCGATGCGGGCTGTCTCCAAGGATCACGAAACCGCCCGGGTCATGGGTGTTAACGTTAATCAAACCATCTCTTTGACCTTCGGCATCGGTTCGGTTTTAGCGGCGGTGGGCGGATTGATGTGGGGGATGAAGTACCCGCAAATCGCGCCGCTCATGGGAATTATACCGGGGTTGAAATGCTTTATCGCTGCGGTTATCGGCGGCATCGGGGATATTACCGGAGCTGTGATTGGTGGTTTCATTCTGGGAATCGGAGAAATCATGCTCATTGCCTTCTTGCCTGATCTCACCGGTTACCGGGACGCCTTCGCCTTTATTCTACTGATTGTTATTCTTCTATACCGGCCCACCGGCATTATGGGCGAAAAAATTGCGGAGAAGGTGTGATGATGAAGCCACGGAATTTTATTTTAACAGCGATATCACTGCTGCTGCTGATTTTATTCTTATTCTACGCCCAACGTTGCCTGGACATTTATATTGTTAGAATCCTGAACGTCTGCGCCATTTACGCAATTCTGGGCTTGAGCATGAATCTAATCAACGGTTTTACCGGGCTTTTTTCTCTGGGTCACGCCGGTTTTATGGCTGTCGGCGCTTATACCACGGCTTTGCTGACCATGTCGCCGCTGACCAAGCAGCAGATCTTTTACATGGCCCCGTTGATCAAGCCCCTGGATACACTCTCGCTTCCTTTTCCGCTGGCCTTGATAGCGGGCGGGATTATGGCGGCCATAGTCGGATATCTAATAGGCCAACCGGCCTTGCGTTTAAAAGGTGATTACCTGGCCATCGCTACCCTGGGTTTCGGAGAGATTATCAGAGTGATATTCACCAACACTCAGACCATCACCAATGGAGCGTTGGGATTAAAAGGCATTCCAGCCATCACCAATTTGTGGTGGAGCTTTGGAACCGCCACGGTTACTGTGGTTATTCTGGCCTCGTTAATTAACAGCAGTTACGGCAGAGCCTTAAAGGCTATCCGTGAGGATGAGGTCGCCGCTGAAGCCATGGGAATTAATCTGGCAAAGCATAAAGGAATCGCCTTCGTCACCGGCGCTTTTTTTGCCGGGATCGGCGGCGGTTTGCTCGGAAACTTGCTGGGAACCATCGATCCCAAAATGTTCAATTTCATATTTACTTTTAATATCTTATTAATTATTGTCCTTGGAGGGATGGGCAGTCTGACCGGGTCAATAATTTCGGCCTTTATTATTACCATTGCCAACGAAGTGCTGCGATTCCTGGATGAGTCGATGAATTTGGGATTTACGGTTATTAACGGCAAAGTGGGAACACGGGCGGTGGTCTTTTCCGCTTTGTTAATGGTAGTGGTCCTTTTCTACCGCAAAGGGTTAATGGGAACCAACGAATTCAGTTGGGACAAATTGCTGGACAAAAACAACTGGCGCCGAATCTTTCACCGAAAACCTCTGGCCAAGGGAGGCGTCAACCAATGAGCCAATTATTGAAGGTTGAAAGCATTACCATGCAGTTTGGAGGCTTAACGGCGGTCAAGGATTTCAATCTGGAGTTGAACAAAGGGGAGATCGTCGGACTTATCGGACCGAACGGAGCCGGCAAAACAACCGTTTTTAACATGATCACCGGTGTTTATAAACCTAGCGCCGGCAGAATTAAATTCGCCAACCAGGAGATCACCGGGCTGCGGCCCGATTTGATAACCGCCCGCGGTATTGCCAGGACGTTTCAGAATATTCGTCTCTTTAAGGATTTGAGCGTCCTGGAGAACGTTTTGATTGCTGCTCATGTTCATATTAAAGCCAATTTTCTGGAGGCCATTTTAAAAATGCCGCGTTATCAAGGGGAAGAGAAGGCAATGCGGCAAAAAGCCCTAGCTTTACTGGATCGGGTAGGATTGACCGGTTGTCTAAATGAAAAAGCCAGTTCCCTACCATATGGCATGCAGCGCCGTCTGGAGATTGCCCGGGCGCTGGCCACCAACCCGCAGGTGCTGCTCCTCGACGAGCCGGCCGCCGGGATGAACCCGAAAGAGGCTAAAGACCTGACTGGCTTTATCAAAGAGATCCGTGATGAATACGGTTTGGCCATCTTCCTTATTGAACATCACATGGATGTAGTGATGGGAATCTGCCAGTTGATTTATGTGCTGGATTACGGAATCACCATTGCCAGCGGCACCCCGGCCGAGGTTCAAAATGATAAAAAGGTAATCGAGGCTTATCTGGGGGTGGAAGAAAATGCTTAAAATCGATGATTTGGTAGTAGCCTACGGGGGCATCGAAGCTTTGAAAGGCATCAGCCTTGAGGTTGAGGAAGGAAAGATCGTTACCCTGATCGGAGCTAACGGCGCCGGTAAAAGCACCACTTTACGGGCGATTATGGGCTTGGTGAAACCGGTAAGCGGCGCTATCAGTTATAAAGGGAAAGACCTGCAGAAGGAGAAGACGCAGAATATGGCCAAGAACGGGATCACACTGGTGCCTGAAGGCCGCCGGGTCTTTTCCAACCTTACAGTGCTCGAGAATTTACGAATCGGGGCTTTTTCCCGGCAGGATGAGAAGAACATCAAAGCTGATCTGGAGTGGGTTTATTCCCTCTTCCCCAAACTTAAGGAGCGCTCCTGGCAGTTGGCGGGGACGCTTTCCGGCGGTGAGCAGCAAATGCTGGCGGTGGGCAGGGCTCTTATGTCCCGGCCGAAATTGTTGATGATGGATGAGCCATCTCTGGGTCTGGCGCCGATGATCGTCAAAGAAATCTTCCGGATTATCCAGGAGATTCATAGACAGGGAGTCACTATACTGCTTATCGAACAAAACGCCAACGCGGCCCTGCATGTTGCCGATGCCGGCTATGTCATGGAGACCGGGCGGATTGTTTTAAAGGGTTCGGGGAAAGAGTTACTGGCCAACGAGGAAGTCAAACAAGCTTATCTGGGACACGCGGCGGCCAAATAGATTTGAAGCGAGGATTTATACCACTGCGCGTTCGAATGAATACTATTGAATGCGCTGGCATGATACCAAGTAAGCATTCAAAACAGGCTAAAATTTATGATTGCAGGCAACTTGGTATTAAAACTTAAAAAAATGGTAACGCTCCAGCGAATGGGGCGTTTTTGTTTATAGGCTTACAGGGTTTGTTGGCGCTTAACTTTTTGGTTGGGTGAGCAAAAACGGTATGCTGTTTTTTCTCCGTGCCTCCGCGGCCAATAAATTTCAGCCACAGAGAGGCGCGGAGACTCGGAGAATTGATATTCTTAATCAACCATGCCAAAAACCATCGCCTAAAATATAAATTTTGATGTATTTATGGATGTGAGGTGATCAGGGTTGTTATGTTGGGCCGACGGCGTAGAACCTCCTGTTCTCATGCCGCGCGGGCTACATCCATGTAGTCTATACCATATGGCTTATAAAGACGGCTTTTGGTATCTGGTGGCTTATTGCCATTGGAGAGGTGAGGAACGGCTTTTTCGAGTGGACCGGATTAAACGTATCCGTTTACTGACGGATAAGTTTAAAAACCCAACCGAAGACTACCGCAGACCTCATTGGAATATCGCCTGGGGTATTGAGCTTGGTGAGGAATATTCTCTCAAAGTCCGCTTTTGGGGGGATGCGGCGTGTTTTGTCCGGGAGACCCAGTTCGATCCGGAACAAATTATTGAGAATGGTCCGGATGATTCGGTGATCTTTACCGCCCGGGCTTGGGGTTTAAGGCCGGTTTGTCGTTGGGTGCTGTCGTTCGGGGGAGAGGCGGAGGTGTTGGGGCCGGAGGAGTTGCGAGAGATGGTGGCCGAGAACGCGGAACAATTGACCCTCAAAATTGCATAAATATCAAAAACGATGAACAATGAACGCGAAACGCGGAACAACGTTTTAAGCCGAACTGTTGTTCTCTGACCAACCTTAGTCAGTCCGGTTTGTTATAATAAGGATATTAAAAATCCTTTGGGGAGGGTAGGGCTATGAATGGACGGACGGTACGGGTGCAGGGAAGGGCGGTAGTGGCGGCGGAGCCGGATTTGGCGATTTTAAATTTTGAGTTGGAAGCGCGGGATTACGACTATGAACGGTCAAGTCTAGAGCTAAACCGGCGGGTGGAGCTGCTCCGGGGAGAGCTGGAAAAAGCCGGAGTGGAGCGTAAAGCGTTGAAGACTACTAATTTCAAGATTGACACCGATTATGAATGGCAGAATAGCAAGCGGATCTTTAAAGGTTATAAGGCGAGTCACGATTTGATTTTGGAGTTGCCTTTCGAAAGGGAGGTTTTAAACCGGGTGGTCCGGACGGTGGCGGAGAGCGCCAGTGAGGCGGAGATGCGGATTTCATTCGGGGTCAAGGACGAGGAGAAGCTGCGCCGAACGGCGCTGGCCAAATCGGTGGCGGTAGCCCGAAGGAATGCGGAAGTTTTGGCGGAAGCGGCCGGAGTAAGCTTGGGTGAGATAATAGATATCGAATACGGTTGGACCGAGGTGCGGCTCCGGTCAAGTTTTCAGCTTAATGCAGATATGGTTTGTGAGGCGGCGAGTGGGCCGGACTTTGAACCGACAGAGGTCGAGGCGGAGGAAAGTGTGTCGGTGGTTTGGGAGATAAAGTCAGTTGAAAGGTGAGTGGATAGCGGATGATGAAAAATCGGATAGAGGTTGTTCGGGCAACTGCGGATGATATTATCAAAGAACTGTTGCGAACAAAGGGACAAGCCGGTTTGGAGTTGCTCGATATTGTCCCGTTATTTGGAGTGGCGGTTAAAAAGGACTAGGTAAATAAAATTTGAAAGAGGGTAATTCAATGGGCGATATTGGTTACTGCTATGGCAGTGAATGGCATTTATTGCGTTATCTTGGACGACATCGCAAACAATTTGATAAGGAAATTTTGAAAGCTTTGGACAGGACCGGCGGGGTTATTGAGTGGCTTGATTTTGATTTTCAGAAGGAGAAACCTTATGATCGGGAATTGAAAGGTTTGGAATTTTTAGATGACTTGAAAAATCAAGATTATCAAGAACAATGGGCGAAGTTCTGGCCGCAATCCGGTAATCCGCCTAACTGGGACGCGGTGGGGTGGTTGCATGGTGAAAACGGAAAAGAGTTAATTTTAGTGGAAGCAAAGGCCCATGTTGAGGAGTTAAAATCCGATACCCAGGCCGGTGAGGTTAGTTTACAACGGATTCGGGATGCTTTTAATGAAGTTAAGAAGGGGTTAAATGTAGTTCAATCCGGTGATTGGACTAAAAGATATTACCAATATGCCAACCGGGTGGCGGTTTTATATTTTTTAAATAAAATCAATATTCGCTGTCATTTGGTATTTGTGTATTTTACCGGTGATGAAATGGAGGGCCGATATTGTCCTAAGAGTGAGACGGAATG
>JBLNCU010000061.1:0-10206 GCA_050260935.1 Bacillota bacterium | reverse complement strand
CCCGAAAATTTTCTTCCGCCAGCGATCAGATCATTTCTGCCGTTTATCTCCGCCGGGATTCCCAGCTCTTTAACGGCAGCTAAAATAACTCCCAGCTGTTTTTGTAAATTATAACCGGCCCGGTTCATCAGAAAGGTAAAATTGAGATTGCCCAGGTCGTGAAATACAGCGCCGCCTCCCGAGAGCCGGCGGGCCAAATAGCCGCCTTCCTGCTCAAGTACTGCGGTTTGGCATTCTTTCCACGGATTTTGATTTTTTCCGATGACCACAGTATTCTGATTCTGCCAGAGATATAACAGGCACTGGTTCTCCCCGACAGTATCAAGGAGCATCTCTTCTACGGCCAGGTTATACCAGGGATCAAACGAGCCGGAGTCGAATAATATTATTTCCTGCATATTGCTTTTCTAAATTATATTCCCAGTCTATTCAGTCTTAATTGTTCGTTCGGGGTAAAATTATTTTTTACCGTATGCCCCTTTAAAGGCATTATTCGCTCACAAACGGCGTCAATGATCCAATCCGGCTGCGGGAAAAAGTATTCCTCCAATTCATGAGCGGGAGTAATCCAGTTTTTGGCCCCCACCACGACCGGAGGCGCGTCAAGATAATCAAAAGCCAATTCACTGATGGTCTGGGCCATATTCTTTAGATAGGAACCCCGTTCACAGGCATCGCCGGCCAGGACAATCCGGCCGGTTTTCCTCACCGATTCGAGCACTTTTTCATAATCAAAAGGAACGATCGACCGGGCGTCAATGATTTCAACCGATACGCCGTATCTCTGCTCCAAAATTCCGGCCGCCTCAAGCGCCCGGTAAAGAGTGGCCCCAACAGTCAAAATCGTTAAATCCTTGCCTTCCTTCTTGATATCGGGTTCGCCAATCGGAATTTCATAATAGCCTTCCGGTACGCCATCCAACTGAAACAACTCTCCGATATCATAAAGCCGCTGACTCTCGAAGAATATCACCGGGTCGGTTCCCATTAAGGCGCTGTTCATCAAGCCTTTGGCGTCATAAGGGGTAGCCGGGTAGACCACCTTAAGCCCGGGGATATGGGCGCATAAAGAAGTCCAGTCTTGCGAGTGCTGGGCGCCGTATTTCGATCCCACCGAAACCCTGACCACGACCGGCATTTTTAAAACTCCGGCGCTCATCGACTGCCATTTGGAGAGCTGATTGAATATTTCATCGCCAGCCCTGCCCAGGAAATCACAATACATCAATTCAACAATTACTCGCCCGCCGCACATCCCGTAACCGGCCGCCGAACCGACGATGGCCCCTTCGGATATGGACGTGTTAAATAGACGGTGATACGGCAGGGCTTCGGTAAGTCCCCGGTATACCGCAAAAGCGCCGCCCCAATCCCGGTTCTCCTCGCCGTAAGCAATCAGGGTGGGATCGATGTAAAACTTGTCAAGAATCGCCTCAAACACCGCATCCCGGAAATTATACACTTTGTTTTTGGGGACAGGCTTGCCGTTCTGGATGCCCACCCGAATTTTTTTACTGATCTGCTGTACCCTCGGGTTCTCCTCTTTGGCGATCAAGACTTCGCAGCTCCGATCATCCATCTTTTCAATCCTTTGGTTGGAGAAGATCAAATTCCCGATCTTGTCGGGATGCCGGGTTAGATTCATTCGCGGCGAAACGGCGTCATCAGTCGCCAATTTGCATATTTTGATAATCAATTCTTTAACTTCGGCGTCAATTCCGGCAAATGTCTCCTCCCCGGCTACTTTGGCTTTGATCAGTTCCGCTCTGTAGGTTACCAGCGAATCCTGTTTCATCCAGGCATCAACTTCTTCTTTAGTCCGGTAACTGGAGGCATCGGAGGGAGAATGCCCGGTAAACCGGTAGGTAAGGGTATCAATCAACACCGGCCCCTTCTTCTCCTCCAGGATTTTCTTTTTACGCTTCATCGCCTCGATTACCGCCAGCGGATTAAAACCGTCGATGCGTTCGGCGTGCATCTGTTCCGGGTTGACGCCGGCGCCAACCCGGGCTAACATATCATAACCCATGGTTTCGCCGCGGGTTTGGCCTCCCATGCCGTACTGGTTGTTATAAAAATTGAAAATCAGAGGCAAACCTCCCCGGTATTCCCCTTCCCATAACTTTTTAAACTGATCCATGGCGGCCAGACAAATGCCTTCCCAAACAGGTCCGCAACCCATTGAGGCGTCACCGATATTGGCGATAACGATCCCCTTTTTCCGGTTTACTTTCTTATACAAAGCGGCGCCGACCGAAATGTCAGCCGAACCGCCCACAATGGCGTTGTTGGGATAAATGCCGAACGGGGTAAAGAAGGCGTGCATTGATCCTCCAAGCCCCCGATTAAACCCGGTCTCCTTGGCGAAGATCTCCGCTAAGGTCCCATAGAGTAAAAAATCGATCGCTAGTTCTTTGACGTTTTCCCGTTTAGTCCGTCCAGCCTCAACTATCCGCAAAATGGCGCCGTCAAAGAAATTCTCCATTATGTTCAATAGTTCCGGTTCGGTCATTTTTTCAATGGCCGACAGCCCTTTGGCCAAAATCTCTCCGTGACTGCGGTGCGATCCGAATATAAGATCATCTTGATCCAGAATATAGGCCTGGCCAACCGCCGATGCTTCCTGGCCCAGCGATAAATGGGCCGGACCCGGATGATTGTATTGAATTCCATTGTATTCATTGGTAGTTTTAATGGAATTGAGCATCGTTTCAAATTCCCGGATAATCGCCATATCCCGGTAAATTCTTAAAAAATCCCCGGTGGAAAAATTAGTTTTTTCCTCGGCAATGGTTTTGTGGTATTGGTTGACCGGAATATCGTTAAACTTGATCCAACCGCTTTTCCTGACCTCATCCGGATTAATAAATTGTGACTTTGGCATTGCAGATTCCTCGCCTTTTATTTAAACTTTTGATTCCATAAAGTATTCTCAAAGCGTCAATCCGTGATCCCTTAGAATTCAAAAAGCGCTTCCCGGATAATCTCCGATACGGTCGGATGGGGGAAGATCAGTTGCCGGAGGTCGTTTACCCTCATTTCGGCCTCAATCATCAAGCCGGCGCCGTAGATGATTTCCGAGGCGTAATTGCCAATCATATGAAGACCGATTAATTTACGATATTTTTTATCGATCAATACCTTGCAAATACCGTCTCCGTCTTCATTCTCGGCAACATAACGTCCGCTGTGCCTCATCGACAGTTTAACCGCTTCATAATCAAGATCTTTTTGGCGGGCCGATTCCTCGGTCTCTCCCACGCATCCCACTTCCGGATTGGTGTAAATTACTGAGGGGACGGCCTGATAGCGCAGAACATCCCTTTTACCGAGGATATTATTGAGGCAAACTTCGGCTTCGCGGTAGGCGGTATGGGCCAGCATCGATATCCCGTTGACATCCCCGGCGGCATAAACCTCGGGAACGTTGGTTTTCCCCCGCTCATCGGTTTTGATCCGGCCGCCTTCCAATTCAACTCCGATCCGTTCCAGGCCAAGACCTTCGGTGGCTGGTTTTCTTCCGATACTTAGCAATACTTTATCCGCTTTAACGGTCAAAGTCTCTCCGCTACTTTCACAGATAACCGCCTCCGGCCCCACGGCGATCACCTTGGAACCGAGTTTAAAATCAACGCCCCTTTTTTGATAATTTTGCCGCAAGATTTCGGCTATTTCGCGATCGGTGCTCCCGGCGACATGATCCAACATTTCAATCACCGTTACTTTGCTGCCGGCGGAGTTAAAATAGGAAGCCATCTCCAAACCGATTACCCCTCCCCCGACAATTGCCAGAGAAGCCGGAACATTCTCCAGATCAAGAATCTCCCGGTTGGTTAAGACATAACCTTTGGCCATTCCCTCGTTTACGCCGTTTATCGATGGAATTACCGGGACCGACCCGCTGGCGATCAGTAAACGCCTTCCGGAGTATGTATTATCGCCAACTTTAACCTGGTACCCTTCAGTGGTTCTACCGGTTATTTCTCCTTCCCCTTCTATCAGTTCCACGTTGCCCTTTTTTAGCTTGCTTTTGATGCCGGCAACAAGGGTGTTTACCACTTTCTGCTTCCGTTTAAGCACCATATCATGATGCAAGGCGATGTTTTCCACAGTAACGCCGTATTTCCGGCCGTGTTTGGCGTTATCATGGATCTTGGCGGAATATAACAATACTTTGGAAGGAATACATCCTTCATTCAAGCATACTCCACCGACGCTTCTTTTTTCGATCAGTAAAGTCGAGAGTCCCGCCTGCCCTGCTCTTTCAGCTCCAAGATACCCGGCGGGTCCGCCGCCGATGACGATTAAATCATAGATCATTTCACTCACCTCGCCAGGAGAACACTGAAATTCTCCAAATATGTCTTGAGATCCTGAAGGAATTTGGCGGCCGGGGCTCCATCCAGGGCCCGGTGATCAAAGGTAAGGGATAATCCGATGGCCGGGTAAAATTGATACCCGCCTTCAACCTCTTTCACCCTTTGTGTAATGGCGTTAACGCCAAGAATTCCCGTTTGGGGCGGATTTAAAACCGGGGTGAAACTCTCGACACCCAAAGTTCCCAGATTGGTTATAGTGAAACTGCCGTTTTTTAACAAGTCGGGGTTGATCGTTCCGGCCCGGCATTCTTTAACCAGCCGCTTAACTTCCCGGGATAGTTCATTGAGGGATTTTTGATTGGCGTTGAATAAAGTGGGAACCATTAAACCCCGCTCAGTATCAACCGCTACTCCAATGTTCACATTTTTAAAATAAAGCATCCGGTCCCCCAGGAAATGGGCATTCAAGTCCTTATGGAATTGCAGGCAGCGGGAGACCGCATAGATGATAATGTCGTTGATGGTTATATTCTCCAGTTGCAACTGCGCTTGATGCTGTTTCAACTTATTCCGGAATTCCAGAATATCGGCGGCGTTAAAAGAGGTATTTAAAGTTAACTGCGCCGTGGAGGAGAGCGAGAGCTGCATTGTTTCGGCAATCACTTTACGAATATTGGAAATCTTCGCTTCTTCAAATAAAGGTTCACTTGAGCCGGGTGATGGAGGGCCGGTGATTGATTGAACAAAACCGGACCCGGCTTCCCGTGATAAGTCGGCGGTGGTAATGCGGCCGCCCAGTCCCGTGCCTGTAATTCCCTTTTTTATTTCCTCTTTTAATTGCCGTTCGCGGGCGGCAGGGGTAAAAACTTCCCCGGCTTCAAGCGACGCCGTAATATCTTTCTCAATAATACGGCCGTTGGGCCCGGAGGGTTCGGCATAACGGTAATCAATGCCGGTCCTCTCGGCCAAACTCTTAGCCCGGGGAGAAATCTTGATCCGGTCCCCCCGGTCGGCTTGAAAAGGCTGAACCGCTTCAGGGCGGTTGGAATCTTTGTTCGCGCTCTGTTTGGGTTGATTTACCGATTCGGCCCGATCCGGAGAGTTATTGCCAAGGCCGGGGGCAAATTCCGCTCCGCTTTCACCGGCGTTTCCAATAACGCATACATTGGCAAAGCATGGCACATCATCGCCTTCTTCGAAAAAAACCTCGAGCAGGATCCCGCCGACTTTTGCCTCTTCATCAAAGCTGGCTTTGTCGGTTTCATAGGAGAATAAGATATCTCCGGCGTTCACCCGGTCACCCTTCCGCTTATGCCATTTTGTAATAAGGCAACTTTCGACGGATTGCCCCTGTTTGGGCATTATAACTGGAGTAGCCATACTAACCTCCTTGCATATTTTAAGTCCCTCTCATATTTGATCGGCATTAGCCAGCAAATACCTCTCCGCTTCCGCCGACCATATACCGGAGTTTTTCTCAACAATCTCGGCCAGCCCGGCAAAGACGGGCTGATTTTTTCCTTTCTCCTTAAACCCGGCGATCGGGGTCAATTCCATCTCGATATTGGTATAGATCAATTTTTTCCCCCCGGGAATCTGGGGCAGGTTAAGCGTTGTCTCCACCGCGCTATTCAACCCGCCAATATGGGTAATCATTGACGCCGGGTTAATCAAACCCTTGCCCATCATCTCAAGGGCTTCAATCATATCTCCGGTATTACCGCCGCTCGTTCCCACAATATGGGCGGCATTGTAATGCACATTATAAAAATTAAGCTCGGCAAAGAAAGCCGGATCGCTTGGACCGGCAAAGAAGTTCAGACATCCGTCGTAAGCCAGGATTTGATCAGCCATCTCCACCAGCGGCTTCACCGGCGCAAAGACCATGACATCATCATACCCTTTATTTCCGGTAAGACTTAGCAAATAACGGCTCCCCTTCTCCGGACTCGCCGTGTTTAGATAAATTAGTTCAACCCCATTTTCCCCCGCTTCTTCGACGGTGTAAATTGAAGCCGCCCGTTTCAACCTTTCATCGTCAATATCGGTAACTACCAGCAATTTAGGCTTCCGGGGGCCATGAATCGCGTAATCGATAGCGCCGAGTCCCATGGGCCCCGCACCGGCAAGTATGGCCATGTTGCCGCCTGCGGCAATACCCATGATATGTTCGTAACTTCCTTGCACGGTATGGTAATTCGCATGAAAAGCCCCGATAATACAAGACATCGGTTCGGCTAAGGAGCCGTAGAAATAGGCGTCGCCATGATACGGCAATAAACATCCCAGTTCCAAAACAACCTTGGGAATAATAACATAAGTGGCGCAGCCTCCGATGTGCTGAAATGAATACCCCGGCGCCGCATAAGGATCATTCTTCTGATTCAGCGCGGTTTGCACCGAAAACTTCTGGCCTGGTCTAAATTCGGCTTGCCATTTCGCTCCGACAGCCACAATTTCGCCGCAAAACTCGTGCCCGATTATTACCGGATTCCGGGCGATATCCTTGGGCACCCTTTTATGGTCGCTCCCTTGAGTAACTGCTTTATAGGTCGACATACAAATACTATCCGTTATTATACGGGCAAGTATTTCATCCTCATTAATCTCGGGGATTTCGAATTCGTCAAGCCTTAAATCATTTTTCCCGTATAGTCTCACGGCTTTGGTTCTCACCGCATTCACTCCTTAATGCATTTAATCCCGGAGGGAAATCATTTACGACTTTATAATAACACATTCAAAAAACGAAATCAACATATTACAACATTATATTCACAAATATGGACACAAACCAACATTTATTGTATAATGAATTGGATAAACAAATTTACACCAGTATTCCAAAGTGTTTCCGCAGGTTAATTGAAGGGCGCGAACCGCAAGGAGGTAATTTTGATGTCGCCAAGATTGGAAGGACAGGTCGCAATCGTAACCGGGGGCGGTCAAGGCCTGGGAGAGGCTCTCGCTCAAAGGCTTGATCGGGAAGGTTGCGCGGTGGCGGTGGCCGATATTAATTTTGAAGCCGCCCAAAAGACAGCCGCCGGCCTACGGGAGGCCTTTGCAGTGAAAGTTGACGTCTCCGACGAAGAACAAGTTGAAGCCATGGTGGAGCAGACCGTCAAAAGATACGGCGCCTTGGATATCCTGGTGTCCAATGCGGCGATATTGATCGCCAAGCCGGTGAGCGAATTTCCGGCCAAGCAGTGGCTAAAAATTCTTGAAGTGAACCTGTTCGGTTATTTTCTATGCGCCAAAGCCGCCGCCAAGGTGATGATCCCCAACCGTAAAGGCAGCATCATTCAGATCAACAGCAAATCCGGGAAGAAAGGCTCATATAAAAACTCGGCCTATGCGGCCTCAAAGTTCGGGGGGATCGGTTTTACCCAAAGCTTAGCGCTTGAGCTTGCCGAATACGGTATCCGCGTCAATGCCATCTGCCCCGGAAATCTTTTAAATTCGCCGCTCTGGAATTCCGGTCCGAACAGCCTTTTTAAACAATATGCCGCCAATCAGGGAATCACCGAGGAAGAGGTCAGACGGAAGTATTTAAATCAGGTGCCGCTCGGAAGAAGCTGTGAATATGAGGATATAGCCAATGTAATGGTATTTCTGGCTTCCAGTGAAGCCGCTTATATGACGGGCCAGGCCATCAATGTAACCGGCGGCCAGGAGATGCGCTAAAAAATTTACCGATGATCTTGGGGGATTTTTATGAATAGCGATGCCGCTCAATTAATTGCAGATTTAAACCACCATGACGCCGCCGTAAGACTGGCCAGTTTAAGAAGGTTAATGGTCAAAATCGCGAATAGAGAGCTTGAAAGGCCGGCCGGCGGAAAGGATGTCAATAATCATATCCATACCATTTTTTCGTTCTCGCCTTATTCTCCGGCAAAAGCAGTTTGGATGGCTTACAACTCCGGACTGGCCACGGCGGGACTTATGGATCACGACTCGATCGCCGGCGCCCGTGAGTTTATAGAAGCCGGTAAAATCGCCGGAATCGCAACCACCATCGGTCTGGAATGCCGGGTCAACTTTTCAAAAACTCCATTGCAAGGGAGACGCATCAATAATCCGGATCAAGATTCCATTGCTTATATTGCCATTCACGGCATTCCCCATACCCAAATCGACAAAGTAAGCGGATTTTTCCAACCGCTTATCAATTGCCGGAATATCCGCAATCGAAAAATGACCCACAAGCTGAATGAAATTTTTGAACCTTGGGGGATTAAATTGGATTTCGCTAAAGATATAATTCCGGTCTCCCAGTACCCGGCGGGCGGAACCATCACCGAAAGGCATATCCTTTATGCGCTATCCTTGAAGTTGATCGAGCATTACCCCAAGGGAACGGCTTTAGTCTCTTTTTTAAAGGAAAAACTGGAGTTGAAGATGGGCCCGAAAATTGAAGGCTATTTAACAGATAGCGCCAATCCTTATTATGTTTACGACCTATTGGGATTATTAAAAGCCGAATTGACCGGCAGTTTTTATATCGACGCCACCTCGGAATGCCCGGATGCCGGTGATGTTATCCGTTTTGCGGCCGAGATCGGCGCTATAACGGCCTACGCTTATTTGGGGGATGTCGGCGACTCGGTGACCGGGGACAAGAAAGCCCAAAAATTCGAGGACGGCTACTTGGATCTCCTTTTTGAGGTATTGAAAGATCTTAAATTCAACGCAATTACCTACATGCCTTCCCGGAACAGCATGGAGCAGCTTGAACGAATCCGGGAAAAATGCGTCCAATACGGTTTTTTCCAAATCAGCGGCGAGGATATCAATTCCCCCCGCCAGTCCTTCATCTGTCAAGCCTTGCGGCAGGAAAAGTTCCAGAACCTTTTCGATGCCGCCTGGGCCCTTATCGGTCATGAGATTGTAGCCACTGAACAACCTGGGGAAGGCCTCTTCTCCGCTTCGACCATTAAGCAATATCCCCAGCTTGAAGAGCGGATTAAGCTGTACCGGGAGATCGGATTGTCAGGCAAAAGCCCATACCTGAATACCCGGGGATAGGCTGTTAAATTCCGGATTTCAACCAAAAATGGCCGCATTGCAAATGGCCTCAAAATAAACGATGTGATATAATAAGCAAAAAAGCAGGTGAACCGTTGTTTGGAATTGAAAGACGAAGCAAAATAATGACGCTGCTGGATGAGAAGAAAAGTATATCCGTCCAAGAGACAGCCGCCTTTTTTAATGTTACCGAGGAAACCATCCGGCGCGACCTGAAAGTCTTGGAAAAACAAGGCCTGTTAATTAGAACCCACGGCGGAGCCGTTGTCGCGGAGGATACTAGAACCGAAGCCCCCCTTGAAGTACGTGAAGCCATCAACATCGAGGGCAAAGACGCGATCGGCCGGAAAGCGGCCCAGCTTGTCGCCGATGGGGACACAATCCTGCTTGACGCCAGCACCTCCTCCCTGTATGTAGCCAAGCATATCAAGGGCAAAAAGAATTTAACGGTAATCACCAACGCCGAGAGGATAATTCATGAGCTGGCCGCTTGCGAAGAGATTAAATTAATATCAACCGGCGGGATTATCCGGAAAAAAAGCCTTTCATGTATTGGGTTCGCCGCTGAAAACGCGATTAAAAGTTATCACGCCGACAAGCTGTTCTTTTCCTGCAAAGGGTTCTCACCGCACCATGGCTTAACCGACTCCAACGAACAAGAATCCAGTATCCGGAAGTTAATGATCAGTTGTTCCGAAAAGGTTGTCTTTCTCTGCGACCATACTAAATTTGAAAAAGTGGGTTATGTCACCACCGCCCGGCTTGAGGATATCGATTATTTCATAACCGACGCCGCTTTACCGGAGGAATGGCGAACCGAAATCGAAGGGTACGGAATTAAATTAGAAGTTGTCTAAAA
>JBLNCU010000060.1:0-26384 GCA_050260935.1 Bacillota bacterium | reverse complement strand
AAGTTCAAATTAAGGGATATTGAGTCCTGCCGTCCGGTAAAGAAATTTATGATTGGATTATCCATCGGAATTCATTACGGAATAAGCGATTCATTGTACAACGTCTCCGGGAGGCGGGCGGTGGAATTGACAATGAAAAACGGCCGCCGGGTCTATATCGGAACCGACGAGCCGGAAAAACTTACGGAGGCTGTTGAAGAAAAGCTTAAACAGAACGGCTGGAGTCGAAAGATAGAGAGTTGTTAAGGAGGGGATCTTACAATGGAGCAGATCAAAACGCGCCGGAGCATCCGCCGGTATCTTGATAAACCGGTTGAAGATGAAAAAATAAAGCAAATAATTGAAAGCGCCAGACTGGCCCCGTCAGGGAATAATACCCAACCCTGGCATTTTATCATCGTTAAATCGGCGCCGGTCAAAGAAAAACTGGCGGAAATAGCGCAGCGCCAAAAATGGATGCTGACAGCCCCGGTTTTTATAGTGTGCGTCGCCGATATCCGGGTTCGTCTAAAAAATGACGCTGAGATAATATTGGATGAAAACAGTCCCCAGTACGAGTTGAAACAGATTATCCGCGACACCGCGATTGCCGTCGAGCATATGGTCCTTGAAGCCGAGAGTATGGGTTTAAGCACTTGCTGGGTGGCCTGGTTTAAGCAGGCGGATATCAGGCCAGTCTTAAATATACCTGCGGATAAATACGTGGTGAGCATATTGACGCTTGGTTACGCCGGGGAAAGTCCGGCGGCCCGCCCCCGCAAGAAGCTTGAGGAGATAATCCATTATGAGAAATGGTGATAAATCACAAAAACCGGCGGGCGCGTTTACTGACGCCTGCCGGTTTTTTCTTTCACAATATGAAGTCATTATACCATAAAGCTTTGTCCAACTATCAAAAAATCCCACCGGGACTTATTTCTTTTTTAAAGTCTCCTCTACTGTCGCCCGGACTTTCAAGGGCAGCCCGAAGAGGTTGATGAAACCCTCGGCGTCTTTTTGGTCATAGATTTGATCAGCCCCGAAAGTGGCCAACTCTTCCTGATAGAGCGAATAGGGTGATTTCCGGCCTATTGTCTGGGCCATGCCTTTGTAGAGTTTGATTTTAACCGAACCGCTCACCCTCTCCTGGGTTTTAGCGACAAAAGCGTCCATGGCCTCCTTTAAAGGGGTGAACCATTGGCCGTAGTAAACCAGTTCGGCGTATCTGCCGGCCAGACTCTGTTTAAAATGTAAAGTGTCGCGGTCCAAAGTGATTGTCTCCAAAGCATGATGAGCTTCATAAAGAATAGTTCCCCCAGGTGTCTCATAGACGCCGCGGGATTTCATGCCGACCAGCCTGTTTTCAACGATGTCCACCCGGCCGACCCCGTGTTTGCCGCCCATCTCATTCAATTTTAGGACTAAAGCGACCGGATCGTAGCCTTGGCCGTTGATAGCCACCGGAATTCCTTTTTCAAATTCGACACTGATAATCTCGGGCTTATCGGGGGCTTTTTCCGGCGAGACGGTGTAGATGAACATATCTTCATTATACTCATTCCAAGGGTCCTCCAGAATACCGCCTTCATAACTGATATGCCAAAGATTGCGGTCCATGGAATAAGGCTTCTCCTTGGTTACCGGCACCGGGATCCCGCGCTTGGCCGCATAATCGATCTCCTCCTCCCGGGATTTGATATCCCATTCTCTCCAGGGAGCGATAATCTTCAGATCGGGTTTCAAGGCCTTAAAAGTCAGTTCAAACCGGACCTGGTCGTTGCCTTTACCGGTAGCGCCATGGGCGACGGCATCGGCCCCCTCTTTGATGGCGATCTCAACCTGCCGTTTGGCAATCACCGGCCGGGCCACCGACGTCCCCAGTAAATACTTGCCCTCATAAACTGCTCCGGACTTTAACATTGGAAAGACAAAATCCTGAACGAACTCTGTCTTTAAATCCTCAATGTAAATCTTGCTGGCCCCGGTTTTAACCGCCTTTTCTTTTAGCGGTTCCAGTTCCTCCCCTTGGCCGACATCAGCGGCGTAAGCGATGACCTCGCAACCGTAATTCTCTTTTAACCAGGGGATAATAATCGAGGTATCCAACCCCCCAGAGTAAGCCAGCACTACTTTCTTAATTTTTTGGCCCATAACAAACCCTCCTAGTTTTAAGTGCGTTGTCTAATTCTCTTAAAAAAGAAACCAAAAGTCAGGAGTCAAAATTACTAACTTGCGCCTATTCAGGTCAGCTCAGAATTTAGGAGCCAGAAGCCAGGATTCAAAATGAAACCTTAAAAGATAGGCTGCTCTACTCTAAAAATAAAGAGAAGGACTTGAAAGTTGGCATTGCCTCTCTCTTGCTCCACTCGCGATGTTCATCCATGAAGGTTCGAGCTGAAATCGTCCTGGCTTCTATCCCCCGACGATGCCTGCGCGTAAAAGAGGGGTGGACTACTTCGAAGAATCAACCAAACCTCCTGACGCCTGGATTCTGGCTCCTATATTTTAAGCCGGTCAAAACTGCTGCAGAACCTTTTTCATAATGGCCAGTCCTTCATCGAGATCGGCTTTTTCGATGTTTAAGGCCGGGAGGATGCGGATGGCCGTGTCGGTAACGGCGTTTACGATTAAACCCTCCTCCAGACAGGCAAGCATTACTTGTTTACTTGGCGCTTGCAGCTCTAAAGCGAGCATTAACCCTAAACCGCGATAACCTTGGATCAACGGCATTTTTTTCTGCCATTCAGCCCAGCTATCCTTGATATACTGCCCTTTTTGGGTTATTTCAGCCATTAGACCCGGCTGTTGCAATAATTTCAAGGTGATCAGCCCGGCGGCAAAAGCCATCCCGCCGCCGCCGATGGTAGTGCTGTGATCGCCAGGGGCAAACAGATTGGCTTTTTCATTCACCAGCAAAGCGCCGCAAGGGATGCCGCCGCCTAAACTTTTAGCGATGGTGACAACATCAGGCTTGAAGCCGTAATGTTCGTAAGCAAAAAGCTTGCCGGTTCTGCCCAAGCCGGTCTGCACCTCATCCACCATGAAAAGGAGGTTCCGCTCCCGGCACAACGTGGCCAGGCCGTCGATAAATTCCCGGGTGGCCGGGGTAACCCCCCCTTCGCCCTGGACCAGTTCCAGCAAGATGGCGCAGGTTTGATCGTTTACCGCCACTTTCCAGGAGTCAAGATTGTTGTACTCCGCATAGACGAATCCCGGCACAATGGGGAGAAAGTTTTCCTGGTATTTTGGTTGGCCGGTGGCCGAGAGCGCCCCATAGGTCCGGCCGTGGAAGGAACCTTTGGCGGTCACTATTTGGTTTTTTCCACCCAGTTTAACCTTTCCGTATTTACGGGCCAGTTTTATAGCGGCCTCATTAGCTTCAGCCCCGCTGTTGCAGAAAAAAACCTGTCTAAACCCTGAAAGTCTGGTCAAGACCTCGGCTAATTCTATTTGCTCCTCCAGATAAAAATAATTGGAAACATGCAGCAGTTTTTCCGCCTGTTTAGTCAGGGCCACCGTAATCTCCGGGTTGCAGTGGCCGAAATTATTGACGGAAATACCCATCAAAAAATCGATGTACTCCTTGCCGCCGGCATCCCAGACCCGGGACCCCTCGCCTCGCGAAATAACCAGCGGCAGCCGGCCGACGTTTTTCATGAGGCGCTCCTGGCCGATCTTTAAATAAGTTTCGTTACTCAAGTCAAACACCCACCTTTCCTTTGGACAAGAGACATCAGGCGTAAGTTAAAAACAAGAGAAATGGCTTTTACTCCGTCGACTAATGCCTAAAGCCTATTGCCTCGTTCAACCGTAACTTTTATTTAACCACCATAGTCCCAATTCCTTTATCGGTTAAGATCTCCAGCAGCATCGAATGAAGTAAACGGCCGTCGATAATATGAGTGCGTTGAACTCCATTTTGCAAAGCCTTTATACAGGCTTCCACTTTGGGGATCATTCCCCCTTCGATCTTTCCCTGGTTAATCATTTGGAGGGCCCGGTCAATCCGTAAAGCGGAGATCAAAGTCGCTTTATCCTGATAATCTTCGTAAATCCCTTCGACATCGGTCAGCATAATCAACTTTTCCGCCCGCAAGGCCGCTGCCAATTCGCCGGCGGCCGTATCCGCATTTATATTATAGCTGGCTCCGTTAATCCCCACCCCGATCGAAGAGATTACCGGAATATAATCTTCAGCAATCAGTTGTTCCAAAATTGCGGTATTGATCTTCACAACTTCCCCTACGTAACCAATATCGGGAACTTCTCCCTGAAAGTCTGCGGACATTGTCGGCTGGGTTTTTTGGGCCATCAGCAAATTGGCGTCCTGACCCGAAAGGCCGACGGCTTTCCCTCCGATCAGATTCAGTTGGGCCACAATCTCCTTGTTTATCTTCCCCGCCAGCACCATCTGGACAATCTCCATAGTTTCATCATCGGTTACCCGCAGCCCCTGGACAAATTGGGATTGCTTCCCCACCCTCTTCAGCATCCGGGTGATCTCCGGGCCTCCTCCGTGAATAACCACAGGGTTAATCCCCAAAAACTTTAACAATACGATGTCTTGCATAACACCGTGTTTCAATTCCTCATTAATCATGGCATTGCCGCCGTATTTGATTACAAAGGTCTTCCCGTGATAAGTCCTGATATAAGGAACGGCCTCAATTAAAACCCCGGCTTTGGCGATTGCGTTTTCCACAAAAAACACTCCTGTTCGTTTCAGCTCCGGTAACTCCCGTTTATTTTGACATAATCGTAACTCAAGTCGCAAGTCCATACCACGGCTTCAAAACCGGCGTCCCGGCCTAGCTGAATCGTTATCAAGATATCCTTTTTAGTTAAAATCTCTTTGGCTTTAGCTTCGTCAAAATCCAAGCCTGTTCCGGCCCGGCAAACCAATAAATCCCCCAGGTAAATATCGGTGATGTCGGGATTAAAGTCGATTCCCGAATAACCTACGGCCGCCAGTATACGGCCCCAGTTGGCGTCTTCACCGAAAATGGCGGTTTTGACCAAGTTGGAAGTAGCCACCGCCTTGGCGGCGCAAACCGCCTCCGCTTCGGAACGGGCGCCACTCACTTTAACCTCGACAAATTTAGTGGCGCCCTCGCCATCCCTGGCAATTAGTTTAGCCAACCTTTGACATACTTCGATCAAAGCCGTTTCAAAGATTTGATAAGCGGGGCCGTCCGTCGTAATAGACTTATTGCCGGCTTGCCCATTGGCCAAAATCAACAAAGTATCGTTGGTGCTGGTGTCGCCATCAACCGTAACCCGGTTGAAAGACAGATCCCCGGCCCGTTGCAATGCTTTTTGAAGTAGTTTAGGGTCAATGGCAATGTCAGTTGTCAGAAATCCCAGCATAGTAGCCATATTCGGATGAATCATCCCCGACCCTTTGGCCATTCCGCCGATTCTCATTATATTTCCTTCGATTTCAAACTCAACAGCCGCTTCTTTGGGAAAAGTGTCCGTGGTCATAATGGCTTTGGCCGCCTGAGCGCCGCCGGAGTCGCTTAAAAAAACAGGGCTTTCTTCGAGTGCGGCTTCGATTCTCTCAACCGGAAGCTTAACGCCGATGACCCCGGTAGAGGCAACCAATACCGAAGTTTCCGGTAGTCCCAGAAAATTGGCCGCAGCGCCGGCCATTTGCCTGGCTGCTATAATTCCATCCTGCCCAACACAGGCGTTGGCGTTTCCGCTATTGGCGATAATCGCTTGGGCGGCGCCATTTTTCAGGTGTTCTTTCGACAATACAACCGGAGCGGCCTGAACCTTATTGGTAGTAAAAATTCCGGCCGCCGCCGCCGGAACCTCTGAGACAATCAATGCCAGATCCATTTGGTGATTCTTCTTGATCCCACAGGCTATTCCGCCCGCCTTAAAGCCTTTGGGGGCACAAACTCCGCCGGATATCTCTTTCATCTTTGATTCCTCCCGGATAGGCATGAGCCGTAAGGCATCAGGCATAAGTTAAAACAAAGAATCCCAGTGTTATTTAACTTAAAGACCGTTTCCATTAGAACCTCTCGCCTCATGCCTATTGCCTGTTGCCTATTTTTCATATTGCCTGATTTTATGGATAAATCGGCCACTGAACCAGACCCATCGTTTCCGGGAAGTTACACATGAGATTCATATTCTGAACTGCCTGGCCGGAAGCGCCCTTGACCATGTTGTCGATCACCGTTACCACAATTAATTGGTTGGTTCGTTCATCAACCCGGACTCCTATATGGCAGCAGTTGGTCCCGATTACTCCTTTTAACTCCGGCAAGGACGGCTCTTTAATGATTTTAATAAAAGGTTCCCCTTGATAAGTCTCGACAAAAACAGCTTCCACTTCCGCCGTAGTCATCCTTTTTGCCAAACTTAAGTGCAGGGTGCTTAAAATACCACGGGAAACAGGAAGCAAATGGGGTGTAAACGAAACCCGAATCTCCGAGCCGGCGATCCGCGACAACTCCTGCTCAATCTCCGGCGTATGACGGTGTCCGGCCACCCCATACGCTTTAAAATTCCCGAATAATTCGGGATAATGATAGCCAAGTTCAGCTTTGCGGCCCGCGCCGGACACTCCCGACTTCGAATCGATGATGATCCGCGCCGGATCAATCAATCCCTTTTTTAACAGCGGGTAAATTCCAAGAATAACGCTGGTTGGATAACACCCGGGATTGCCTATCACCGCTGCATTGCGGATTTCCTTCCGGTATAACTCCGGTAACCCGTAAACCGCCGTTTTGGTAAGCTCCGGTTCACAATGTTTATGTTTATACCAGGCTTCAAAGACTTGATAATCGCGGAAACGAAAATCAGCGCCGAAATCAATTACCCTTTGCCCGTTTTTTAGCAAGGGCGGAACTATTTCCATAGCCACTCCGTGCGGAACGGCCATAAAAACCAGATCACAACCCTTAACCGCCTCCGGGGAATCGGAGCCTGTGAAGGCGGGACCGTTCCATCCGGTGAAACTGTAAAAAATCTCTTCCAGCTTTTTGCCTTCATTCGTTCTGGAAGTAATGGCCGTAATTTCCGCTTCCGGATGTTGGCTGAGGATCCTGATCAGCTCACCGCCGGCGTAACCGGTGGCACCGATAATTCCTATCTTTACCAATCTGCTCGCCTCTTTTTCTTTTTTTCGGCGGCTTGCCAAAACTTTTTATAATTATACATAAAATTTGGATAAATGGCAAGCCGAAAATGCCATTGTTAACACATTTTACTTAAATAATTTTAATCCGAGTTTCCAAAAACGAATAATTATTCAACAAAGAGATTCAATCATCCTCAAAACAACATTAACAAGCCTTCTTTGTAAATAGCCCCCTGAAAAATTGACGATAATAGGGTGTCCGAAAAGATCCATTCAGACCCGAACCAGCCGGAGTAGTATTCGCTAATACCTCCCGGAATAAAGTTCCATATTTTGCTCTTAATATCCTGCCCGCCAATGGGTATTTTATAGCAATTATTAACCATATTTGGAATATGAGCGCTCTTTTTGCTTCAGGTTGCCCTAAAACTGGGCGCTTTTAAATAAGAAAGGGAATAATTAATCGCTATGGCAAATAATAAATAGTAATAATTTGCTAGTTTGCCTGGAATCCCCTTTGGGGCTTCTTTTGGTTATTATTATGTAATTAGCGTTAATTGTATTCCCTGAGGCATAATTGCTAAAACATGATCACTAAGTTAATATAATTTCGGTTTAAGTTTTACGTAAAAGTTTACCCATAACGTAAACGTTTAACTTAAGGAGAATCAATGAATCCAACCATTAAAGATGTCGCCCTAAAAGCTAACGTCTCCGTGGCTACTGTATCCCGGGTTTTAAATGACCTGCCCGGCTATTCCGAAGATACTCGCCAACTGGTTTTAAAGGTCATCAAAGAATTGGGGTATCAGCCAAATGCCTTGGCCCGGGGCTTAATCAGCCAAAAATCGCATACCGTCGGGATTCTGATTCCCAACCTCTCGAGCATGGTGGCTTCGGAGATCTTAAAAGGCCTCGAAGAAAGCGCCCACAAAAATAACCAAAGTGTTATTGTATGTAATACTGATAATGATGGTAAACGAACCCTGGAATACCTCCAAATGTTGCAGGAAAAACGGGTTGAGGGAATTATTATCGTCAGCGCCAGCATTACCAAGCAATATTACCAAAAAATGATCGCCATGAAAATTCCAGTGGTGCTGGTCTGCACCGTCTATCCGGAAATCCCCTCGATTAAGGTAAATGATGAACAAGCCGCCTATGACGCCACCGCCTATCTGATCAAAAAAGGCCACCGGAGAATCGGGATGATCAACGGGACCCGGAGCGACCAACTGTCGAGTACCCCCCGGGCTCAAGGCTATAAAAAAGCTTTAGCCGACAACGGCCTTCCTTTCCGGGAGAATTATCTGGTCTATGGTGATTTTAGCTTTCAAAGCGGTATCTCCTGTTTTGAGCAATTGTTACAAACGGCGCCGGAGATTACCGCCATCTTTGCCGCCAGCGACGAGATGGCGGCCGGCATCTTGTCGGGGGCTCATAAACACCGGATTGCCATTCCCGATCAGTTGTCGGTAATAGGTTATGATAACACTTTAATAGCGGAAATGAGTATCCCTCCGTTGACAACCGTCAGCCAGCCCTTCCATCAAATGGGCCGGGACGGCATGAACATGTTGCTCGATATGATTGAACACGGCCACCGGAAAAGAAATAACATTTTCCCCCCGCATACCATTGTCGAACGCGAATCAGTCAAAGCATTTAATAGTTAAATTCCATATTTGACTGGGCTCAGGGGTTTTGACGGCCCGGAAAGGTGGTGATGGCGCCGGTTAACGACCAAATTTAGTTGCCAGACTCATATTAAAGGAGGAGTTAAGGTGAAAAAAGGTGGTTTTATTTTTCTGGCTATTTCTTTAGGGCTTTTATTAACAGGCAGCCTCTTCGTTACCGCGGCGGCCCCTGTGAAACTGGAGCTGTTCCAGAACAAGCAGGAAGCTGTTAAGACTTTTAACGAATTAATCGCCAAATTCGAAAAAGAGCATCCGGAGATTCGGATCGAGCAAAATTTCGTACCCCAAGCCGAAACCGTCATCAAAGCCCGTCTGGTTAAGAATGATATCCCGGATTTGATGGCCATCGGCGGTAACTTTACCTACGGCGAGCTTGGCCGGGCCGGGGTTTTATATGACTTTTCCAAAGACCCGGCACTCAAACAGACCCAAAAACCCTATAGCGTAATGCTGGCCAGATTGGTTGGTAAGAATCAGGCATATGGTATTCCTTTCTCAGCCAACGCAAATACCGTTCTTTATAACAAGGAGAAATTCGCCAAACTCGGCTTAAAAATTCCGAAAACCTGGGATGAATTTGTGGCCAACGCCGAAAAGGTTAAAAAAGCCGGAGAAGTCCCGTTTTATTTGACCTTTAAAGATGCCTGGACCACGTTGGTCCCCTGGAATACTCTGGCCTCCAACCTTCAGGGCGACGACTTCACCGAGAAACGGAAGGCGGGCCAGACTACCTTTAAAGAAAGATACCGGGAGGTGGCTGAAAAAGAACTGGCTTTACTAAAATACGGCCATCAGGATAATTTCGGGGTGGGCTATGATCAGGGGAACGCCGCCTTTGCCAAAGGCCAATCAGTAATGTATATCCAGGGCATCTGGGCTATATCCTCCATTAAAAGCATCAACCCCGATATAAAACTGGGGGTCTTCAATATGCCGTCCAGCAATGATCCGGCCAAAAACCGTTTGGTCTCCGGTGTCGACACCGTGCTGGCCATGTCGAAAACCACTAAAAACCAGAAAGCAGCCAAAGAGTTTATCAAATTCCTGTTGCGGAAGGATAATTCCCAATACTACATCAATGAGCAAAAACTGTTCTCGGCAGTAAACGGTGTCTACCAGGAAGATCCGGAATTGGTGGATTTGAAAGAGTTCTTCCAATCCGGCCGGATTGTCAGTTTCGCCGACCATTATTATCCCAGCGGCATGCAGATCGCCAATTTGATCCAGGAGTTCCTGTTAAAAGGGGATGTCAACCAATTCCTGAACAATTTGGATGAAGAGTGGAATAAAACGGCTTCCCGTTAAATTACAGAGTAAACGGCGCTGTCTCAACAGGCTTCTTCTGAGGCAGCACCGTTTTTTAAAAAGGCTTTAACGGACTGGAGTTGACCAAAACGATGGATATTAAATCAACACTCCGGGATAATACCACGGAAAAGTTGAAAAACCGGCAGAAGTTTCAAGTGCTCTTGCCTTATCTGCTATTGACGTCGCCAGCCATAATCCTGTTTTTTGTCTTTCATACCTACCCCGCCCTGCAAGGAATCTTTTACAGCTTCACCAATTGGCCGGGATACGGAGATTTTCAATTTGTAGGCTTGAAAAACTATCTCAATCTGTTTAAAGACACCCGTATTTTAAACTCTTATATCTTTACTTTCGAATTTGCCATAATTTCGACGATTATCGTGAATTTGCTCAGTCTGGTATTGGCTATTCTATTAAATGAGAATATAAAATGGAAAAAATTGATCCGCGCCGTTTATTTCCTGCCTTATGTTTTGAGCATCCTGATCATCGGTTTCATCTTCAATTATATCTTTATGACTATCATTCCCGGCCTGGCAACCAAACTGGGAATAACCTCCTTGACCCGGAACATTTTGGGGATACCCAATTTAGCCTGGATTGGAGTTGTTTTCGTCACCGTCTGGCAGGCGGCCGCCCTTAACACTTTGCTCTATTTAACCGGTTTGCAAACAATCCCCGATGAGCTTTACGAAGCCGCGGAGATCGACGGCGCCGGAAGATGGGTTCAATTCAGACGCGTAACTTTCCCGCTGATAGCGCCGTTTTTTACCATTAATATGGTATTGGCGATGCGCAATTTTCTGACCGTCTTCGATCAGATTATGGCTTTAACCGAAGGCGGACCCGGCCGGGCCACCGAGTCAATCTCCATCCTGATCTACCGCGGCGGTTTTCAAGGCAGCGAATTTGCTTTCCAATCGGCTAACGCCGTCGTTTATTTCTTGATAATTCTGGCCGTTTCCATTATTCAAGTTCAATACCTGCAAAAACGGGAGGTGACCATGGAATGAATAAAAAAGCCAATTGGACTGTTACTCTTATCTTAATAATAGGCTCGCTCTTCATTCTCTTCCCGTTATACCTGACGGTCACCGTCGCCTTAAAGACACCCTGGGAAACGGGCATTTCCATCCTGGGCCTGCCCCAGGCGTTTCACTGGGAAAATTTTACCCAAGCCATTGTAATGACTAATTTTTTCCGGAGTTTCCGCAATAGTTTCCTGATAACTCTGGGAGCAGTGGTTCTTACTTTATTCAGCAACTCTATGGTGGCTTATGCCATCGCCCGCAACCTGGAGAAAAAGTTCTTTAAATTGCTTTATTACTATTTTTTAAGCGCCATGTTCATTCCCTTTGCCATCATCATGCTGCCGGTAGTCAAAGAAACCAGTTCGCTGGGGATTGACAATCAGATCGGCTTGACCTTTCTTTACGTCGTTTATGGGCTGGCTTTTAATGTCTTTGTCTATGTCGCTTATATCAAATCGATCCCTATTTCCCTAGAGGAAGCTGCAATTATTGATGGATGCGGAGTATGGAAGCTATTCTGGCGGATCATCTTCCCGTTGATGGGGCCGGTCAACGCCACTGTCGGCATTATCACCACTGTCTGGGTCTGGAACGACTTCATGCTGCCGCTGGTCATTCTCAACAAGCCGGAAACCATGACCCTACCGCTAGTGCAATTTGTTTTCCGGACCCAATTCACCACCAATTACAATCTGGCCTTTGCTTCCTACCTGATGGTCATGGCCCCGGTGATCCTGGTCTATATCCTGGCTCAAAAATGGATTATCAGCGGCGCTATCAAAGGAGCGGTCAAAAACTGACTTCATCGAAGACCTGAAAAGAACATTGTCTTAACTTAACGGGGGTTACTTATTAATGGATTATAAAACTAGAAGCCTTGAGATTATTAAAAAATATCAAAGTTCAAATGGGGCTCTGGTGGCCTGTCCCAATTTTCCGGCCTATAATTACTGCTGGTTGAGGGATGGCAGCTTTATTGCCTACTCTTTAGACCTGTATCAGGAATACCAGGCGGCGACAGCCTTCTATAACTGGGTCAACCAAGCGATCAGTAATTGCAGTTTCAAAATGGACCAATTGCTGTCTAAAAAGGAACAGGGCTTGAAGATTCAATCCGGTGATGTTTTCCCGACCCGTTACACCTTGGAGGGAGTGGAGGCCGGAGATGATTGGGGCAACTTTCAACTGGACGGTTATGGAACCTGGCTATGGGCCTTAAGCGAACACTTGCGGATTACGGGTGATCATGCTTTCATTCAAGATTTTGCCTGTAGCATCAAATTAACAGTTACCTATCTGAAGAATTTTTGGGCTTTTCCCAACTACGATTGCTGGGAGGAACACAGTGATAAAACTCATACCTCTACATTAGCCTGTATTTACGGCGGGCTGAAAGCCATCAACCGGTATCTTGAAGACCCGGAAATTCCCCCGGTTTTGGCATCGATAAAGCGCTATGTGCTTAACAACTGCATTCTTCAGGACCGGCTGGTTAAATATGTTGGAAATGACGGCGTTGATGCCAGTTTGTTATGGGTGGCGCTCCCTTTTGGCTTACTTGAAGCAGATGACCCGATTGTCAAAAACACCGTGAGGGAGATTGAAACCCGGCTGCTTCATAACGGCGGGGTACGCCGTTACCCGGAGGACACTTATTACGGAGGAGGAGAGTGGCCGCTGCTCTCCGCCTGGCTTGGCTGGTATTACTCCAAGACCAGCCGTTTTGAGGAAGCCCGCGCCATTTTAAGGTGGATCGAGGCCCAAGCCGACCAGGATGGCCAATTTCCGGAACAGGTCACCGGTCAAGGTCAAGTCAACGACCCGGCCTATATAGAACCCTGGATTAAAAAATGGGGTCAAGTGGCCAAGCCGCTGTTATGGTCCCATGCGATGTACTTGGTTTTGCGAAACCAACTTAAATGATCTGGCGGCGGAAGGGGTTCCCGCCCAAGAAACGGCCAATGCTTATCGTAAACGCCGTTTGGAATTGGAAGCTGTTATCGATAAGATCAATAAGGAGATCGATGAATCCTTCACGGTCAAACCCAATGGCGGTAAACAATTTTTAACCGGTATACTCAAGGAAAAGGCTGAAGATTGATGAGCGGTATTTTGAATTCAGTCCAAAAGCCAAACAATGGCTAAAACATCTCAAAGATCGGGTCTCACTGGAAAGAGTTGCCGTAAACATTGAAATCATTACCGCCGACCCCTGCGCCGGAGATGAAAAGTGTGAAGATTCAAAAGGAGTTTGCGGCAAAAGTTTCAATTGGTCCGGTGTAGCCTGCCGGATTGCTTATTCGCTGAATCCCGAAAAACAATTGGCGAGTATTACCATGATCGGTCTATGGGAAAATTTTTATGATGAATTGAAAAGATATATACGGTAACTCTTCCTGTTTCAAGGAATTTTGACCTAAAGTAACGCTAAATATCAAAAAACCGGATCAATTGAAGATCCGGTTATCTTTTTACTATTCAACGGCTAATATTTAAGCAGTCTTTAAATATCTTCCGCTTAATCTATTATTTCAACCGCCCAATGCCTTCTTGAATTCCTTGGTCAACATCGGCAATATCTCCAGTACGTCCCCGACTATGCCGTAAGTGGCGACTTTAAATATGGGGGCATCGGGATTTTTATTAATGGCGATAATAATATCGGATGAAGACATTCCCGCCAAATGTTGAATCGCCCCGTGAATCCCGCAGGCAAAATAAATTTTGGGTCCAACGGTTTTACCGGTTTGACCTACCTGATGGGCATAGGGAATCCAACCGGCGTCCACCGCGGCCCGGGAAGAACCTACCGCCCCGCCTAAAACAGCGGCCAACTCCCTGACCAGATCGAAGTTCTTAGGATCGCCGAGCCCCCGGCCCCCGGAGACGATAATATTGGCCTCCTCAAGATTGACTGATTGGCCGGCTTCGTTAACAACCTCCAGAACCTTGGCCCGGATATCCCAGGCTTTGGGAAGCTCCACTTTGGTGATAGTCCCTTTCCGGCTGGGGTCGGCGGCTAGCGGTTTAAATACCTTCGGCCGGACCGTAGCCATCTGCGGCCGGTGGTTCGGACAAAGGATGGTGGCCATCAGGTTGCCGCCAAAAGCCGGTCTGGTTTGCAAGAGATTCTTTTCGGCCGCGTCGACATCCAGTCCGGTGCAATCAGCCGTCAATCCGGTTTCCAGACGGGCGGCCACTTTGGGAGCAAATGAACGGCCGATGGCCGTGGCCCCCATCAGGACAATATTGGGGTGTTCTTTTTTAATCAAATCCACCATCACTCCGGAATAGGAATCCTCCAGGAAATGCTCCAACTCCGGGGCATCGGCCAGCAAGACCTGGTCGGCGCCGTGGGCTATCAGTTTTTGGGCTTCAGCTTCTATTTTATGACCCATTAAAACCGCCACCAAGGGCTCACTCAGTTCATCGGCGAGCTTACGGCCTTCTCCCAACAACTCCAGGGCCACATTGGCCAATTTACAGTTGCGCTGTTCAGCAAAGACCCAAACCCCTTTGTAGAGGGATTTATCAATAGTGCTCTTGGTTTCCCGGGTGATTTCAATGGCTTTAAATTTACAAGTTGTCACACAGGCGCCGCATAAATTACAACCGTCTTTGATAACCGCTTTTTTGTCAATAATTTCAATAATGCCGAAGGGACAACTGGAAACGCACAACTTACAACCGTAACATTTATCGGTTAATACTTTAATGCCCATTACAATCCTCCTTAAGAATTATAAAAACGAAATTCAGGAGACAGCAGTCAGGATTCAGTTCGAAATCTGCAATTCTTCAAATATTAAATAAAATTTGGAAATTCCGCCGACAATTCTTGCAATCGGAGCAAAAGCATACAACCTACCGGGTTCTGGCTCCTGCCTCCGGTATTCTATAGACTTGAAAATACATCAGTATATCGATCAACAGACAATCTTCCTGGAAACAATGGCATCCACCAACGACTTGACCTGCTCCTCTGGGGTTCCTGTAAAGATTTCACCCTGGCACTTAATCTCGGGAATAAAAATCCGTTTTACCCAGGTTGGGGAGCCGTTTAGGCCGCACTTGCCGGGTTCCGCCCCGATATCCGCCGCGGACCAGGTCGGAATAACAGCCTTTTTGGCCCGCATCATTCCTTTGAGAGAAGGCATCCGCGGTTCATTAATCTCCTTGACCACAGTAATCAACGCCGGCAGCGGCATCTTAACCCGTTCATAACCGTCTTCATTCATCCGCTCGGCGGTCATTTCCGTTTCACTGATTTCATTTATTTTTTTAACATAAGTTATATGAGGTATACCAAGCTTTTCAGCGATCTCCGGCCCAACTTGAGCCGTATCGCCGTCGATTGCTTGTTTACCGCAAAGAATAAGATTTACAGCGCCGATCTTTTCTATACCTTTTGACAGCGCATAAGAGGTGGCGAGCGTATCCGAACCGGCAAAGGCCCGGTCCGAAAGGAGCACGGCTTCATCGACACCCATGCCGATAGTTTCCCGAAGCGATTCGGCTACTTGAGGCGGACCCATCGACAAAACCGTAACCGTGCCACCCAGTTTCTCCTTGATCCGGATAGCTTCCTCCACCGCATAAAGGTCAAAAGGATTCAAAATACTGGCAACCCCTTCACGAATGAGGGTATTGGTTTCCGGATTAATCTTGACTTCTGTCGTATCAGGCACTTGTTTGACACAAACCACGATCTTCACCAAATATCTCCTCCTGCTGGAAAATAGTAAAAATAACTAAGGTCGTAGAATTCAGGGGTCAGGAGTCAGAATCCTGAAGAGTGTGCTCTAATCCTTTGAAGCCTGTCTTTTAAAACCTTACTCTGACTCCTGAATTTTGGCTTCTGAATTTCCTTGACAAACTAAACAACTTGCGATGTAATACCGAAAAAGCGCCCCTGCGGGCGCTGGAAAGTTATTTTTTAGAAGCGATCTCCTTGATCAGTTCCAAGGCTATGACCTGGCGTTGAATTTGATTGGTTCCTTCGTAGATCTGGGTAATCTTGGCATCCCTCATCATCTTCTCTACTGGATACTCCTTCATGTAACCGTAACCGCCGAAAATCTGAACAGCATCCACTGTAATCTTCATGGCGGTGTCGGAAGCAAACAGCTTGGCCATTGCCGATTCCTTGGAAAAATTCTTGGCCCCGGAGTCGATCATCCGCGCGGTGGCGTAGACTAAAGCCCGGGCGGCTTCCAATTGAGTAGCCATATCGGCCAACATGAACTGGAGTCCCTGAAATGAAGAGATGCTCTGGCCAAACTGCTTCCGTTCCCGGGAGTATTTAACCGCCGCATCCAAAGCTCCCTGGGCGATGCCGATTGCCTGGGCCCCGATTCCGGGCCTGGTCCGGTCAAAGGTCCTCATGGTCGCAATGAAACCGGTTCCTTCCTTCCCGCCGAGCAGGTTCTCCTTGGGAACCCGGCAATTGTCGAAGATCAATTCACGGGTTGCCGAAGCCCGGATGCCCATTTTGTTTTCTTTTTTGCCGAAGGTAAAACCGGGGGTTCCTTTTTCAACGATAAAGCAGCTAATCCCGCGTGGGCCTTTGCTTTTGTCGGTTTTAGCCATAATGGTGTAGATTTCAGCCTCTCCACCGTTGGTAATCCATTGTTTAGTCCCGTTAATGACATACTCGTTGCCGTCAAGAACAGCCGTAGTCTCCATTGAAGCCAAGTCACTGCCTGCGTTGGCCTCGGTGGCCCCAAAAGCAGCTAATTTCTTCCCGGAAGCAATCAAGGGAAGGTATTTTTTCTTTTGTTCCTCGGAGCCCAGCACCAAAATCGGGCTGGCGCCCAGACCGGAAGCGGCGTAACTCACCGCCACTCCGCTGCAGGCCCTGGATAGTTCCTCAACAACCAGGGATTGTTCGAAGACCCCCCCGCCTAAACCGCCGTATTCTTCAGGTAAGTAAACTCCGAAAAGATCGGCCTCCGCCAGTATCTTCATTAAGTCCCAGGGAAATTCCCCGGTTTCATCCAACTCCTGCGCTCTAGGTGCAACTTTTTCATCCGCTATTCGCCGGGCTAAATCCTTAATCATCTGTTGTTCTTCAGTTAAAAAATAATCCAATACAGTCGCCCTCCTCGAAAATTGACGAAATTTCAACCAAACGCCGCTAATTTCTTTTAAAGTCTAACATAAGCCGTTAAGGCTTGTCAAGCCGATTGGGAAGTAAGAGGTGAGAGGTGGGCTGCGGGATGTTGGTTGAGATGTAAGCACTAATAAAATAACTTTCCCCCCGGGATCGCCTGATTATCCCGCTTCCTATTTACATCTTTCGCTTCTGACTTTTTGCTTCGAAGTTCTCACTTCTCGCCCCCCACTTCCATTTCTCATTTTAGCCCGGCCAGGCCTCGAATAATATCATGAAGCTGGATGATTCCCACCGGATGCCCTTGGGAATCAACCACGGGAAGTACGGTGATTTCTTTCTCCTCCATAATATGCATGGCTTCGGCCGCCATTTTATCCCCGGTTATCACCTTGGGATTCCTGGTCATAACCTGATGGATCGGCAGTGCCAGGGGGTTTTCATGGGCCTCGAAGATCCGGCGGAGATCGCCGTCGGTAATGATACCGGTTAGTATACCGTTGTCATCGATGATTACAGCCGCACCGTGGTTTCCATGGGAGGTCATTGTGATTACAGCGTCACGCACAGTCCGGTCCTGGTGAATCAGGGGATTCTTCTCGCCGGTATACATCAGCCGCTCGACTGTTAACAATAGCTTTCTTCCCAAAGCCCCGCCGGGGTGAAAGAGGGCGAAATTCTCGGCTGTGAAATTCCTGGCTTTCAAAAGCGCAACCGCCAAAGCGTCTCCGATGGCGATATGGGCTGTGGTGCTAGCCGTCGGGGCTAGCCCTAAAGGGCAAGCTTCCCGTTCAACTTTGATTTCCAGAATAAGATCGCTGTTTTTGGCCAAATCTGATGAGCGGGAGCCGGTAATACTAATAATCGGTGTCCCCAGTATCTTTAGAGTCGGTAAAATCGCTAAAATTTCTTCGCTTTGACCGCTCCCGGAGATGGCGAGCACCACATCATCCGGTGTCACCATTCCAAGGTCGCCGTGGATCGCCTCGGCCGGGTGGAGAAAGAAGGAAGGTGTCCCGGTGCTGGAGAGAGTAGCCGATATCTTGCGGCCGATCAAGCCGGATTTACCCATCCCGGTCACAACCACCCGCCCCGGTGATTGCAGAATCATTTCGACCGCCGCTATAAAATCTTTCCCTAAGTCGTCAATCTGCCGGAGAATTGTTTCGGCCTCGATTTGAAGCACTTCCTTCGCTTGTTTCAGAAGATTATGGGTTTGTTCCGGGGTCATTACTGAACCTCCTCCTTGGTTTCGTTTCCTGTTTGATAATGGCGGCCCGGGTCTAGGTATAAGGCCAGCGCCTCCGACCATCTTTTTTCCTGCTTTAAGAAAGATTCGATGATCTCCCTGACCGCCCCGGCGCCGCCGGTTGCTTTGGCAATGTAACCGGCTGCCTGTTTTACCTCAGGCGGGGCATTGGCTACCGTACAGGCAAGCGCCGCCTTTTTTAACGGCAATAGGTCATTGAGATCGTCACCGATATACAATACATTTCCCCAGCCCAGACCGGACTCAGCCAACAGTTCCCCAATAGCCTGTACCTTATTGACCACCCCTTGCCGGAGGTAGGTGATGTTTAATTCGGCGGCCCTTTTAGCCACAATATCCGACCTGCGGCCGGTAATCCACAAAACCTTATAGCCCAAGGTTATCAGGATATTTAAACCCAGTCCGTCCCGGGCGTCAAAACGCTTGGCCTCGAAACCGCCCGTTCCGATTATAATCCCGCCATCGGTCAAAACCCCGTCCACATCCATGGCGATTAATTTGATTTGACCTGGAACCATCGGTTTAAACCTCCAACTTAACGATCCGGTTGATTTTAACCAAAGTCTCCAATAACGGTTGCAGCTTGGAAAGCTCAATCATATTGGGACCGTCCGATTTGGCATGATCCGGATCATCGTGGACCTCTAAAAATATTCCGTCTACTCCGGTGGCTACCGCCGCCCGGCAAAGATCGGGAACGAAACGGCGATTTCCACCGGAGGCCTTCCCAAGACCGCCCGGCTCTTGGACGCTATGAGTTCCGTCAAATATTACCGGCACTTTAAAAGAACGCATAATGGGAAGTGAACGCATATCAACCACCAGTTGGTGGTAGCCAAACGACACACCCCGTTCGGTAAGCACCACCCGGCGGTTACCGGTCGAGTAAACCTTGTCGATGGCATTCCGCATATCCTCGGCTGCGCTGAATTGCCCCTTTTTAATGTTGATAACCCGTCCGGTTTTGGCTGCTTCAATGATCAAATCGGTCTGCCGGGATAGAAAGGCCGGTATTTGAATAATATCCAGCACTTCAGCCGCAGCCGCCACTTGAGTCACGCAGTGCACATCAGAGAGAACCGGTAATCCAAGCTCATTCTTGACCCGTCTCAGTATTCTCAGGCCTTCCGAAAGCCCCGGGCCTCTAAATGAATCCCCGGCGGTACGGTTAGCCTTATCGTAAGACGATTTAAAAATGAATTTAACCCCGGCTCTGGCGGCAATTTGTTGCAAATCGGCGGCCATTCGCAATACATGTTCCTCCGACTCGATAACGCAAGGCCCGGCAATCAATACCAGCTCCGGCCCTTGAAAAAAAACCTCAAGTATATCCCCCATAAAAACCCTCCTACAATCTTTTATTATTAACCGGATTGCCCAAGGCGACAGCTTTAATTTTGGCGCTAATCCGGGGATCTTCCACCGAAAAGTCCAAGCTCAGGATGTAGCAGGTCAATCCGGATTCAGAAAAACGACCGGCGAAACGTTCGAGTTTAACCCCGTCCTTAGCGGTTACAATCAATTCCTGAAAGCCGTTTCCGGCTAAGCCGGCGATTAGATCTCTGATTTCCTGTCCCTCCCAGAAATAGTGGTCGGGAAAAGCCCTAAAATAAGCCACCTCAGCCCCAAAATTCTCTAAAGAAGCTAAAAATTGTCGCGGCTGACCGATTCCGGTGATGGCCGCCACCTTTCGCCCGGGTAAAAAGCTCTCAGCGTCAAGCGCTCCGGAATTTAAACCCGGCAAAGGAAGCAAATAACGGTTATTTTCGGTTACAGAGGCCACCTCCGCCCAGGGGTTGAGCTTTTTTAGCTTCCCTTTGAGCCTGTCCAAATCAGCGGCGGATACTTTAGCGGTCCTGGTAAGCAGTAAAATTCCCGCCCTTTTTAGACCGGAAAGTGGTTCCCGTAGAAAACCCCGCGGCAACAAATGGCCGTTACCAAAAGGACGGGTGGCGTCGATTAATACAATATCAAGATCCCGGAATAGGGGCCGGTGTTGAAAACCATCGTCCAAAATAAAAAGATCAATACCAGGGCGGGTTTTTAAAGCTTGTTGCGCCATCCGGTAACGGTCTTTGCCTACAACAATCAAGGTATCCGGCAGAAGCTTGGCCAATAAAAAAGGTTCATCCCCGGTTTGGTCGGGGTTTAAATCCTCCAGGTCGGATCCGGTAAAGCAAACCCCCTCATTTTGAGCCGCGCCGTGATAACCACGGGTTAAAACCGCCGGGGTTAACCCTTCCTGTTTTAAAAGCCGGACCAGCCAAACTACAGTAGGCGTTTTCCCGGTGCCCCCTAGAGTTATATTGCCGACGCTGATAACCGGAACCGGCAATCTGCGCCTGGGCTGTAAAAACCGGCTCAAACACAATAGAATAAAATAAATGAAGGCCAGGACGCTTAAGAAAGAGCGTAACAGAAATGGGAGAACCCCGGTTTCTTCCATAAGGAGCACCCGGGTAAGGTATGTCTGCCAATCGCCTTGTTGTTTCACGATTCACTTCCCAATAGCGCCGCGATTAATTTGGCGGTATTTCGGGCGGCGCCGCGGTTGGCCAACACCGCATTCCTGGCGTTTTCAGCCCGCCGCCGGTATAAGGCATTATCCGCAACTAATTTCTTAATGTTATCCGTTAATTCAGCGGCATTGTGTACTGTAATACCGGCATCGGCTTCTTCCAGCAAACGCTTGGCTTCCAGAAAATCATCCATATGAGGGCCGTAGATAACCGGTTTGGATTGGGCGGCCGGCTCCAAAATATTTTGCCCCCCGGAGTCGACCAAACTTCCTCCTACAAAAACCAGATCAGCTGCTGCATAGGCCAGACCCAGTTCACCGAAGGTATCGAATAACAAAACCGGAGTATCTTTAGAGTCTTCACCGCTGGAACGCCTGACGAAACGAAGGTTCTGTTCCTGGATAAGCTTGATTACTTCGGGAGCCCGATCCGGGTGCCGTGGGGCCAGGATTAAAAAGAACGGCTGTTCTTTGGCTAAGTTTACGAAGGTTTCAAGAATGATCTCCTCTTCCCCCCGGTGGGTGCTGGCTGCCACCAAAACGCGCTGATCTTTGGTCAACCCATATTTCGACCGGAACGATTCCAACTGCTCGGCGCTGAAGTCCGGGAACTCCTGATCAAACTTCAGGTTTCCAGTGACCATGATCCGTTCCAGGGGCGCGCCCATTAGCCCAATGCGATTAGCGTCCGCCACCGATTGCATGGCCAATAAATCAAACTGTTCAAGCATAGTTTTTACAAAACCAGAAACCCGCAAATAATTCTTTAAAGACTTTTCGCTGATCCTCCCGTTTACCAAGGCGATTTTGGCGCCGTGTCTTTTGTTCGCCCTGATGGCATTGGGCCAAAACTCACTCTCAACCATGATATACAGGGACGGATGAATCTTCGCGCAAAAAGAGCTCATTAAAAAAGGAAGATCCAAAGGGAAATAATTTACCAAAGCTAAATCTCCCAGCTTCTGGCGGGCGTTATGGTATCCGGTGGGAGTAGTGGCGGTTAAGACCACTTGATGAGCGGGGAATACCCGCTTCAACTCTCTGATCAAACTGCAAGCAACCATGGACTCCCCAAGTGAAACCGCTTGGATCCAAATTACTTTCTTATCTTTTAACAATCCGGCCTCATTAGGGGAGATCTTGCCGAAATAAGGAGCCACCGGCCGGTGGAGCATTAAATTGCGAATGATTAAAAAAGGCACCGCCAATATTGAAGTTAAAAGGATAATTATATTATAAATGAAATAACCTATGCTCCGTTTCGCCATTGCCGCAATACCTCTTCCCCCCGCCGGTTCGCCTCATGAATCGCATCTTGAAGCCTTTTTTTCTCGATTTCCAGATTAGCCTCATTCAAATCGGCAGTCACCCGGATTGGTTCGCCAAAATAAGCTACACATCTGGCAAACGGCTTGGGGATTACAAATTTGTCCCAACTTTGCTCCGAAATCCATTTCCGGTCAAAGACAAATGCTAAAGGAATTAAAACGGCCCCTGTTTTTTGGGCCAGGTAGATCCCGCCGGGTTCGATGTGGTAAATCGGACCCTGCGGCCCATCCGGGGTTAAAGCGATGCCGGCGCCCTGGCGCAGAACCCGCATAAGTTCGATCAGCCCCCGGGCTCCTCCTTTAGTGGTTGACCCTCTGACAATCTTCCAGCCGAACCCGCGCATTATGGAACTGGATATCTCTCCGTCCCGGTGCAGACTGGAGAGAATGTAATAGCCGCAACCCCTGAAGAAATAAAACCCTATCAATTGCTGGCCATGCCAGGTATTGATAATAAAACCCTCTTTGCCATGGTAAGCCTGGAGTTTCTCTCTGCCAACCACCCGGTAGCGGAGGCTTCGCCCTAGTAACCATACTAAACAGGTGGCAATCATAATTTGCAACTTAAGTTTAAAGCCTGGTTGATTTTTTCCTGAGCCCATGAACTGTCCTTTTTTACGATTTATTAAACTTTAGCCCTCTTATTATAGTAAGCCGCTTTAAAAAGGATAAATCCCAAAAAAAATAGACCTGGCCAAACCGGTTAAACTAAAACAATCAAAATTATTAAAAGATCTGCCTCTTTCGACTTAGTCTTTATTTTATCATATTCGATTTATAATGTTAAGGGCTGAATGTTTTAAGGCATTTTAGGACGGACCCGATTTATTACTGGATGTTAAATATAAATCTTAAACCCCCAAATTTATCTGCATTCCTTATGCTTAGACCCAAGTTGGCGGAGGCCGGAAGATCCGGAAATCGCGAAATGAACCATTACCAATATTATCTCCCGCTTGACTGAATATCCTAGGTCAAATATAATGATACTGTTCCTCTTTGCCAAGTTAACCCAGTCAAATTTAAACCGGGACTATTTTTACCCCTTCAAATAAATGAGGTAACAACTATGGTTTGTTTACATTGTGGATTTAATCTGGAATCCGGGCAAACAATCTGCCCAAATTGCGGTGAAGACCCGCGGGTTACCGTCTTGCCCCCGGAAGAACGGGAAAACTACTCCGGCCTCACAATTGAACAAGCTGAAAATGGAAATAGCTATAAAGAATCGGAAGGGACAACCTCCAGCCGCCGCGTTTTTGTCCATAATATTTCTTTAAATCCGGGAAAAGGCTTATTTACCAGTATCTTGCTGGGGGCCATTTTTTTAGTGATTTTCATTATTGCTTTACCGGTAGCGCTCTTATTGGCGGCTCTCTTCTTCCTGATTTGGTCGCTTACCGGATTTCGTTTAAGAGGCAGGAGGTAAAAATGATCGCTTTGTTAGAGAAATTATCCGCCAAAAAAGCCCTCTTCATGATTGTTCTGTTGTTTATCCCTTTATTTATGTTTTATTTAAGCCGTCCCGGCCTATGGGATGAGGACGAAAGCGTCTATGCGGAGATTTCCCGGCAAATGGTTTCACGCCATGATTACGTCGGCACCTATTTTAACTACGAACCCCGGTACGATAAACCCCCCTTGAATTTCTGGATTAACACCTTCTTTTACAAACTTTTCGGCATGACCGAGTTCTCATCGCGGCTTGGTTCGACGCTCTTCAGTTTTCTCGGTTTAATATTGATGTATTCTTTCGGTAAACGGCTTTTTAATAAAAGGGTGGGCATTATGGCCGCCCTAATGATTGGCACGGCTTTTCTTTATTTTGTGGAAACGCAGATGGCCCTGATCGATACCACCTTGACTTTTATGATCGGCCTTATTCTTTACCTCTTCTACCTTGGAGTAATTGAAAACAGATCAAATCTTCTTATCTGGATGGGGATGCCGCTTGGTTTGGGAATACTGGCCAAAGGTCCGGTGGCTTTGATTCTTTCCGGGGGGGTAGGCCTGATCTTTTGGCTTTTCCTAAAGCTTAAATCCCAAACAAACTGGAGGTCCTTATTTAACTGGCAACTGTTGGCCGGATTTGCCGTTGCCGCCGCCATCTGCCTTCCCTGGTATTGGGCCATGTGGTCCCGTTACGGGATGGACTTTATCAGCAGCCATTTCGGTTACCATATGATCGATCGTTTCACCAAACCCTTGGAGGGGCACGGCGGTGAATGGTACTTCAGCTTGTATTATCTAATCATGCTTTTCATCGGTTTTATGCCGTGGAGCGCTTATATCCCTGGTTCCGTGACTTTGGCTGTCAAACGCTGGTCGGAACCGAATATGTTCTTCTTGTTATCCTGGGCGGCTATTACTTTTGCCTTTTTTACTGTTGCTCAGACTAAATTACCCGGTTATACCCTGCCGTTGTTTCCCCCTGTCGCCCTTTTGATGGGGTACTGGTGGGATCAGCTTTTAACCGTTCCGGGGATGCGTTCCAACCCCTGGTGGGGGATAGCCATTCAATTACTGATTGTCACAGGGTTCGTCGTTTTAATTGTAGTTTTCCGTTCCTATCTTCCCCAGGGTTATGAAAACGCCATCTGGGTATTATTCCTTTTACCTGCCAGTTTAATTGCAGGAGCAATTGCGATTATAATTCTCCGGCGGCGCGACCGGAGTTACGAGCCCTTTTTTAAAGTCACCTTTTTTACTTTTTACCTTTTTTGGGCCTTATTTTTAATGCTGTTGGTCCCCATTATTGAAAATTTTAAACCCGTAAAATATCTGGCCGTCGATTTACGCGGGCATCTCACGGACAAGGACCGGGTAGTCAGTTACATTCCCAGTAATTACACGGCCCCCTTCTACACCCGGCATAAAGTGGACTTTGTCCATAACGACCAGGATTTTAAAAGAATATACACACTTAAAACTAGGGTTTACGCTTTTGTTAGCGCCGATGGCTTGAAATATCTCTGGGAACAGCGTATACCTTGTTACCAATTATCCCATTTCGGTTCGGGGTATCTAATCTCCAATCAGGCCGTAAATTGGTGATTAAAGATAGATTAATTTGCCACAGAGACATAGAGGCACAGGGAGTTAAAGGGTAACCTAAACCATTAGATTGTAGATGGGATCTTGACACTTGTTTAGGGCCGATAATGACAAATGATTAATTTCTCTGTGGCTCCGTGTCTCTGTGGCTCAATTAATAAATAGTTGATTCCTGTACCTCCGTGGCATAACTTAATTAAAAGGAGCAATATATAATGTCTAAATGGGTCCTGCAAATGATTGTCGCTTTAGTGCTCGGAGTAGTCGGGCAGTTATTCTTTAAAGAAGGCGCCTCCAACTTAAACGTCACCATCTCTGGAACAACTGGTCCCCTGACGCTTCTCTGGAGAATGCTCACCAATCCCTTTATCTTTATCGGCTTGGTTTGCTATGGAATCTCCACTATCTTCTACATTCTGGTCCTGAAAGAGAAGGATGTCTCCCTGGTTTACCCGATGATTGCCTGTGGTTATATCCTGGTGGTTCTCTTCGCCTGGCTGGTAAAGCATGAACCGGTTTCGCCAATCCGTTGGCTGGGGGCGATAGTGATTACCGTGGGGGTTGTTTTGATTTCCCGTAGTTAAGGGCTGAACCCCGCTCCTTCAGCGAACCGCCTTTCCTCCCGAAACGTAAAAAACCCGCCTTCTAAAGGCAGGTTTATCGCATAGCTTACAAAATATCCATTTCCCCAGTTAATACTGTTACTCGCTGACCGCGGCTTTTCTGGGCAGCTTGGCGTAATATTCAATAATTTCGCGCCGGCGGATTATGCCGATAAAAATATCACTATCGTCAACCACCGGCACAAAGTTTTGGACTATCGCCATAGAGAGTAAATCCTCCATTTCAGCATGAATCCGCACCGGAGCGTTGGTTATCCACCGGGGAACTTCATGCAACCATACCCGCTCAGTACCGGCAAAGGTAAGTCCCGGAGTATTCTTCATTTTCCACAAGAGATCCCCTTCGGTAATAGTCCCGGCATACT
>JBLNCU010000059.1:0-30697 GCA_050260935.1 Bacillota bacterium | reverse complement strand
GCTTACTGGCTTATCTCTACTATTGTGTATTTTTTCAGGAGGCTAAAATATGCAGCCTAAAATATTGATCACCCCCAAATCATTCGGGAACTTTAAAAGTAAAGCCTATCCGTTGCTGGAGGCCAAGGGCTATCAAATTATCGAAAACAATCTAGGCCGAACCTTAACCGCGCAAGAAATTATCAACTTCGCTGCCAAGGATGTAGTCGGAATTATTGTGGGAGTTGATCCATTAACATCTTTAGTCCTGGAGAACTGCCGCGATTTGCGGGCTATTTCCAAATACGGGGCCGGTATGGATAATATCGATCTAGTTAAGGCCAAGGAACTGGGGATTAAAGTAAAAAACGCCGCCGGAACCAATAAGATTTCGGTGGCCGAATTAACCATCGGCTTAATCTTCACTCTAGCGAGGCGGATTAGCATAGCGGCCTATACAGTCAAAAATGGCGGCTGGGATCGGCAAATCGGATTCGAACTGACCGCTAAAAAACTGGGTTTAATAGGGGGCGGGCAAGTTGGCAAGGAAGTAGCCCTCCGGGCCAGAGGCCTTCAAATGAGCGTCTCAATTTACGACCCCCACTTTAACGATCAGGAGTTTTTGGCGAAATACCAAATTACAAGAGTTGACCATGTTAATGATATTTTCCGGGAAGCTGACATTGTCTCACTCCATCTGCCGCTTACCGCTGAAACCAAGTCCTTAATCAACAGCGAGTCCCTAAAGCTTTTTAAACCGACTGCCATCTTAATCAATACATCCCGGGGGGAATTGGTGGATGAGGAGGCTCTTTATACTGCGCTATCGCAGCAAAAAATCGCCGGAGCGGCTCAGGATGTTTTCTCCAGTGAGCCGCCAGCCAAGGATGAAAAGCTGCTGAAGCTGGAGAATTTTATTCTCACCCCCCACATCGGAGCTTTTACCGGGGAAGCGGTGGAAAAAATGGTGATGGTTTCGACCCAAAATTTGTTAGATATGCTAGAATAATTTTTATAAGGCGGGATAGGGGAATGGGACGGATTATTTATGATCTCACTCTAGAGCTCTCTCCGGAGCTTTTGGTTTACCCCGGTGATCCCGCAGTTGAGATCAAGGAGCTTCTTAGCATCGAACGGGGGGATATCGTCAACCTTTCCGCCATCACCACGTGCCTCCATGCCGGAACCCATATTGACGCCCCCAGGCATTTTCTGGCAGGCGGAGCCACAGTGCCCGAGTTGTCTTTGGAACATTTTATCGGTAAGGCCAAAATATTCGCCATTGAGGGAAAAGATGCGGTGGAAGTCGACGATTTACAGAAATTTGATATTAAAAGGAACGACCGGGTCCTTTTAAAAACCAAAAATTCCGCCCTTTTGAGCCGGCCGGAATTTACCCGCGATTATACTTACCTCTCACCGGAAGCCGCAATCTATTTAGCAGATCTGGGAATTCAAACTTTAGGTTTTGATTATTTAACCATTGATAAATTCGATGGTCAAGATTTTGGGGCTCACTATGCGTTGCTCCGGAAGAATATCGCGATTATCGAAGGACTGAACCTCCGGGGAATCGAACCCGGAGAATACCAGTTGATCGCCATGCCCCTAAAGGTGAAAGGAGGAAACGGCAGTCCGGTGCGGGCAGTTTTAATAAAGGAAAGCTAGTAAGGCTAATCCGGATTTATCAATCCTATCCCCGAAAATCCCTCTTTACTGAGTTAATCTCATTTTAATCAATATATCCCCGTTTTCCGACAATTTAAAAATTACTCGGATGGGTTAATTTTTTATGTTTTACTTGTATTTAACCGGTGTTTTAAATTACAATATTTATATACCGGATTATTCTATTATTGGCGAAAACAGGAGTCGTTTTATTATGTTTAAGCGCCTAACTAAGTTGATATTTATCTTCAGCTTTCTTCTCCCGAGTCCCGCTTTTCCGGGAGGTAGAAAAACCGAGCTTTACATATCGGCGGCCATCAGTTTGAAGGATACCTTGGCCGTGATTCAGCAAAATTATGAGGCTGACAATTCCGGTATAAAAATTTATTGTAGCTTTGGGTCTTCCGGAACCCTTCAAACCCAGATTGAACAAGGCGCGCCCGCCGATCTTTTTATACCGGCGGCTGAAAAGCAGATGGATTTCTTTGAAAGGAAAGGGTTGATACTCAAAAAAACCCGTCGCAATCTGGTAGAAAATCGATTGGTTTTGGTTGTCCCCAAAGACTCGCCTTTACAGTTGAAAGGCTTTGAAGACTTGAAGTCGGAAAAAATCAAGTATATTGGAATCGGAGCTCCGGATTCGGTTCCGGCCGGCGAATACGCCTGTCAGTTATTGAAAAACCTCGGAATTTGGGAAGAAATAAAGAACAAGGCGGTTTTTGGAAATAATGCCCGCGCCGTACTGGCCTATGTAGAAACCAGTAATGTGGATGCCGGTATAGTCTATCGCACTGATGCCCTACTTAGTAGTACAGTTAAGATCGTAACCGTTGCCAAGTCCGATTTTCATCAACCAATCATTTATCCGGTGGCGATTACAGCCAATACCAAACATAGAAAAGAAGCCCAAAGGTTACTCTCCTACTTAATATCTTCAGAAGGAAGAGCTGTTTTTCAAAAATATGGATTTATTGTCCCTAACTAAAGGCGTTTATAGAAACGGGTGACAAAATTGTTCGATTGGCAACCGGTTCTGCTGTCTTTGAAAATAGCCGGTATCGCTCTGATATTCATCGGCGCCGGCGGGATAGCCGCAGCCTATTTTTTAGCGCGAAGAGAATTTCCGGGCAAGGATAGTCTGGAAACAATCTTAATGCTTCCTCTGGTATTGCCGCCGGTGGTGACCGGATTTGGTTTGCTGTTATTAATCGGCAGGCAGGGACCGATCGGCCGGCTCTTATATGCTCTTTTTCACCGGCAAATCATTTTTACACCGGTAGCTGCGGTTTTGGCGGCTGTCTTGGTCGCTTTTCCGTTGATGTTTCAAAGCGCCAAAGCGGCTCTCCAAGGCGTGGACAGACGGTTGGAGGATGCCGCCCGGACATTAGGCAAGAACGAGTTGAAAGTCTTTCTTACCATTACTCTCCCGTTGGCCTGGCCTGGGTTGCTGGCCGGTCTGGTCCTGGCTTTTTCACGCGCTTTAGGTGAATTCGGAGCAACGGTGATGGTGGCCGGGAATATTCCCGGCAAAACACAAACAATCCCGATGGCTATTTATTTTGCCTCGGAGAGCAATGACTTAAGCACAGCCGGCGGTTATGTATTAATCATTAGTTTGCTGACCTTCGGAATGGTTTTTTGGCTGAACCGTTGGTCGAAGAAGAGGCTAAAGAGGGGTTAGCCAATGCTGGAAGTGGCTTTTCGGAAACGATTATTTGACTATACATTGAACATCCGGTTCGCGATGGACAATCAAATTTTGGTGCTTTTCGGCCCTTCGGGTTGCGGCAAAACCACCACTTTGCGTTGTATCTCCGGGTTGATGAAACCGGATGTCGGCCGGATCGTTCTTGAAGGAGAAGTACTTTATGATGCGGCTTCCAAGGTGTCAATACCCCCTAAGAACAGGGGTATCGGGTACGTTTTCCAAGATTACGCCTTATTTCCGCATTTAAACATCGAAAAAAATATCTTGTACGGCGTAAAAGGCGATTATAAACTGGCCCGCCCTTTATATCAGGAGTTGCTAGTTCTTTTAAAAATCGGAAAACTGGTTAGGCGGTTCCCGCTTGAGCTCTCAGGAGGGGAAAAACAGCGGGTCGCCCTAGCCAGAGCTTTAATGGCGGGGCCGAAAGTTTTATTACTAGATGAACCTTTATCGGCGCTGGATTGCGACACCCGTTTAGAATTGCAGGATGAATTGATAAGACTTCAGCGGCTCTGGAAAATCCCTTTCGTACTAGTGACCCATGATCCGGAGGAAGCCAGGAAATTCGGCGACCGCTTAATTTTTTTTAAAAAAGGGCGGGAAATATTAAAGGAAAATATAAGTTAAAAAAGAATTGTTATAGACAAAAGGAAATTTTCGCCCTTCCTCGAAAAAAAGCAGCTTATCGAATTCTTCGCAACAATCCTACCTTTCATCTCATGCCTCATCTTGTTCTCCTTATTAGACATGAATTTGAATTATCTTCTGAAAACTTAAAGTGATGCATATCTATTTATATACCGGATTGCCCAACTGGTTGCTCAAAGAGGCCTTTTATTATAGGTAAAATTTTGATCGTTTAGTCAGTCAAAAATTGGGTTAGGGATGATTCCATGGCCACCACTTTAATTAAAAATGTATTGATGGTCACCATGAATAATCGAAGAGATGTATTAGAAGGCAGTCTGTTAATTGAAAATGACCGGATTAAAAACGTAGGGAAAGAAGAATATCCGGCGGATAAGGTTATTGACGGGAAAGGGCGGGTGGTTATTCCCGGTCTTGTCCAGTCCCATATCCATCTTTGCCAGGCCCTTTTCCGCGGGCAAGCGGATGATCTGGAACTCTTAGATTGGTTGAAAGCCAGGATCTGGCCTTTAGAAGGGGCGCATGACAGGGAATCTTTGTATTACTCAGCCCTTTTGGGTATTGGTGAGCTTTTTCAGACCGGAACAACCGCCATTATTGATATGGAAACCGTCAACCATACTGAAGCCGCTTTTGAAGCCATCGTAAAAACCGGAATCCGGGCTTTAAGCGGGAAATGCATGATGGATTGGGGCGAGGGAGTACCGGAAAGTTTACTGGAGCAGACCGACACCTCCCTGCAACAGAGCGCCGATTTGTTGGAAAAATGGCATGGTAAGGGCGGAGGCAGGTTAACTTACGCTTTTGCGCCCAGATTTGCGGTATCTTGCACGGAGAATCTTTTGAAACAGGTCGGAGTGTTAGCCCGGAAGCACCGGGTGAAGATTCACACCCACGCTTCCGAGAATCAGGGTGAAATCGCCTTGATCGAAAAAGAGCGCCATATGCGGAATGTAGTTTATTTTGAAGATTTGGGACTGGCGAACGAGGATTTGATTCTAGCCCATTGCATATGGCTAAATGATCGGGAAATGGAAATAATCAAACAAAACCAGGTGAAAGTAGTCCATTGCCCCTCTTCCAATTTAAAACTGGCCTCGGGGATCGCCAAAATCCCGGCGATGCTCGCCGGGGGAATCAAGGTATCCCTTGGCGCCGACGGCGCCCCTTGCAACAACAATCTTGATCAATTCACCGAAATGCGAACTGCGGCCTTGATTCAAAAACCATTTCATGGACCGACGGCAATGCCGGCCGGAAAAGTATTTGAAATGGCTACTCTTGGAGGGGCCGAAGCAATGGGTATGTCTGCAGAGATCGGCTCTCTGGAACCAGGTAAGAAGGCTGATCTGGTTATGATCGATCTCCGGAAACTTCATTGTACGCCCTTCGAAGGTTCCAATGTCTACGCCCAATTAGTTTATCAAGCCAAAGGGTCTGATGTGACAATGACCATGGTTGATGGGACGATTGTTTATGAGAACGGCCGGTTGCTTACCATTGACGAACAAGAGGTAATCAAAGAGGCAAACAGCAGTGTCAAGCGTGTTTTTGAACGGGCCGGTTTGAGTTGAAAACCGGTCCTGCTCATTATTTAATTCAACTATCTAAAAAAGAGGCCGGCGGGAAAATGATTAAAGTAAAAGTGGAAGACGCAGTCGGAATGGTTTTGGCTCATGACCTGACCAAAATTGTGCCTGGAAAGTTTAAAGGAGCGGCTTTTAAAAAGGGGCATATCGTCCAAGCGACGGATATTGAGGAACTCAAAAACATCGGCAAGAATTATTTATATATTCTGCCGTTTAGTGAGGAACAAGTTCATGAAAACGAAGCCGCCCGTAGGATTGCCGTTGCCGCCTCTTCAGACAAGCTAAATGTCTTAGAGCCATTGGAGGGAAAGGCTAATATAAGGCCGGCTTACCGCGGACTGTTAAAGATAAAACAGGAAACCTTATCCGAATTGAATCAGCTTGGTGAAATAGCCTTGGTAACCTTGCATAATAATACCCTTGTCGAAGCAGATCAGCCGGCGGCGGCAGCTAAAATCATCCCGTTGGTAATCGCCCGGGAAAAGATTCAAACAGTCGAAGAGATTTGCCGGAAAAAAGGACCGGTTATAGATATCAAACCGTTATTTCCATTAAAGACCGGTATTGTGATAACGGGCTCCGAAGTTTACTACGGCCGGATAGAGGATCGGTTTGGAGAAGCGCTCCGGAAAAAGGTGAACTATTACGGAGGAGAGGTTTTCGACCTCCGTTACGCTCCGGATGATTTGGATTTCATCGCTAAACAAATCCGGGAGTTGCTGGAAAAGGGAGCTGAAGTGATATTGCTCTCGGGCGGGATGGCGGTCGACGCCGACGATATAACGCCCCAGGCTATTCGGGAAATTGCGACCGAGTTGGTAACCTATGGTCTGCCCGTTTTGCCCGGAGCCATGTGCATGGTAGCCTATCACCGGCAGGTTCCGATCATCGGTATTCCGGCCTGCGCCATGTTTAGCCGGACAACCATCTTGGATATTATTCTTCCCAGGCTGCTAGCAAAAGAACATTTACGGAAAGAAGACCTCTTCTCCCTGGCCCATGGTGGAATGTGTCTGCAATGCGATCTCTGCCGTTATCCGGCTTGCCCTTTCGGCAAATGATATTAAGCATTTATAACGGAGGAAACTAATGAACCTCTATTCGGAAGCAGGCAAGTTGGTGGATGGGGGAGCGGCTTTTGCGATTGCCACTATTATTGCGGTTAAAGGTTCCACTCCCCGGAAGACTGCCAAAATGATTATCAAAAGCGATGGAACGACCTTGGGGACCATTGGGGGAGGGTTGGCCGAGTTATTCGTCATTCGCGAGGCAACTGTGGCTATCCGTGAGGACTGCTCCAAGGTTGTCGAGTACACGTTGGATAATGAGGCTGCCGATGGAATTGAGATGTTTTGCGGTGGCAGAATGACGATCTCGATTGAGGTGGTGGCAGCGAAACCCAAAATTATCATGATTGGCGCCGGGCACGTTGGATTGGCCGTTGCTAAGCTGGTGGCATTGCTGGATTATAAATTAGTAATAGTCGACAACCGGGCCGAATTTGCCAACCCTGAAAAATACCCGATGGCGGCGGAAATTTTCTGTGATCATAATCTGCAAACAGCCATCTCCAGGTTGCGGATCGACCAGGATTCCTACATTGTCATTGCCACTAACGATGCCGATCTACAGGCGTTACGGGCGGTCATCGACACCGATGCCGCTTATATCGGGATGATCGGCAGCAAACATAAGGTGGCGTCGATCGCCGAACTTCTCAAAAAAGAAGGCGTCTCCAAGGAGCGCCTCCAGGCAATTTATGCTCCGGTGGGCTTGGATATCGGTTCCGAAACGCCGGAAGAGATCGCCGTCAGTATCTTAGCGGAAATACTAAAAATCCGGCATGGAAAGACCGGATTATCGCTGCGGGAAGTATAGGGGGAATCTTTTCATTCACGGAGGTTTACTAAATGGATTTGGTCATTAAAAACGGGACAATTATTACCGCTGTCGAAACGTATCAGGCCGATCTGGCCATCCAAGACGGCAAAATCATAACTATCGGGCGGGATTTGCAATTCCCCGGTTCTGAAGTGATTGATGCCTCTGGCAAATATGTTTTACCGGGGGCGCTTGATGCCCATGTTCATTTGGAGACGGCGGTCGGTTCATTAATCTCCGCCGACAGTTGCGAATCAGGGACCCGGGCGGCGGCTTGCGGCGGAGTGACCACGGTATTCGACTTCGCGGTTCAAAGGAAAGGCCAGAGACTTGTCGAAGCCGTTGAAGAGCGGAGAAAAGTTTTTCAGCCCCAAGCCTGTATTGACTTTGCTTTTCATACAGCCATAACCGATCTGACACCGGCAGTCCTGGCAGAATTTGAAAAATCGGTGGCCTACGGCGTCCCAAGCTTTAAGCTGTATATGGTTTATAAAGGCCTGATGGTCGATGACGGTGTGTTGGCCGAAGCGCTAGAAAAGTCGAAAGAAGCAGGGGCCTTAATCGCCGTTCACGCTGAGAATCCTTATTTAATCGACCGGAGGATAACCAGGCTGCTGGCGGAGGGAAAAACCTCAGCTTGGCACCATTATGAAAGCCGCCCCGAATTTGTGGAGGCCGAAGCGGTTAAGAGAGCAATTCACCTGGCTAAGGCCTTCAACGCTCCCTTATATATTGTTCATTTGGCTTGCCGGGAGGGTTTGGCCGCTGTAACCCAAACGCGGGATGAGGGCCATGAAATCTTGGCCGAGACTTGCCCGCAGTATTTGCATTTTACCAATGAGGTCTACCGGCGCGAAGACGGGCGGAACTTTGTCTGTTCGCCGCCGATTAAGGGCCCGGAGAGCCGGAAAGCATTATGGGACGGGATTCGCCGGGGCGATATAGTCACAGTGGCCACTGACCACTGCCCTTTTCAATCATTCGAAAAAGACCTGGGCCGGGCTGATTTTAGTAAAATCCCCAACGGGTGCATGGGGATTGAAAATATATATCCTTATATGTTGAGCGCGGCCAATCAGGGTTTGATTCTTTTCAGCAAGCGGTTGAAGTCTGCTCTTTCAACGTTGCCCAAATATTCGGCTGCGCGCCCGAAAAGGGGACTATCGCCGTAGGCAGCGACGCCGATATTGTAATTTATGATCCCGGGCGCCGGTTTACGGTTTCCCGGAAGAATATGCACTCCAAGGTGGATTATACGATTTGGGAAGGGCTTGAACTTCAAGGTTACCCGGTAATGACCTTCTCCCGCGGCCGGTTGATATTCAAAGATGGCGAGTTTACCGGTGAGCCTGGTTGGGGACGTTTCATTCACCGCCGCGGACGGAAGGTTGATCATAAGCCGACTTCCCTGTTTTAGAAATACCGGGATGATTGCAAAGCCATTAGATTGATTAATCAATCCAAATTAAATACATTCCCGAAAAAGCCCATAAGTTAATGAAGCTCATTGTAACACATTCTAAAATACAGGTAAAAAGGAGCGGTTAAATGGCTGAGATCAAGCAGTTGATTGAAGAATTGGCGCATTTACCTCTTTCAAACATGTATAACCGGGATTTTTTATTGACCTGGGAAAAGACTGCGACTGAACTTCAGAGCGTATTTACAGTCGCCGATATCCTGCGTCTGATGAGAAAGGACAATATCTCGGCGCGGTTATTCGACAGCGGGCTGGCGGTGTCGATCTTCCGGGACAATTCCACCCGGACCAGGTTTAGTTTTGCCAGCGCCGCCAACTTGCTCGGACTCGCAGTTCAGGATTTTGATGAAGGCAAATCCCAGATCGCCCATGGGGAAACCATCCGGGAAACAGCCAATATGATTTCATTTATGGCTGATGTTATCGGTATCAGAGATGATATGTATATCGGAAAAGGCAATACTTATATGCGGAAAGTGGCGGCCGCGGTTCAGCAGGGATACGAAGAAGGAATTTTGGAGCAACGGCCGACTTTAGTGAATCTCCAATGCGACATCGACCATCCCACCCAATGCCTGGCTGATCTGTTGCATTTGATTCACCATTTCGGCGGAGCCGAGCAGCTTAAAGGTAAAAAAATCGCCGTATCCTGGGCTTATTCTCCGAGCTACGGAAAGCCGCTTTCGGTTCCCCAGGGTGTTATCGCCTTGATGACCAGGATGGGAATGGAAGTGTCACTGGCTTACCCTGAAGGTTACGATCTGCTGCCGGAAGTGATGGAAATTGCCATGAATAACGCTGCGGCCAGCGGCGGAAAGTTCAGCCGGACTCATTCGATGGAAGAAGCCTTTAAAGATGCCAATATGGTCTACCCGAAGAGTTGGGCGCCATACGCCGCCATGGAAAAAAGGACCGCCTTATACGGGGCCGGCGATTGTGACGGCATCAAGGCTTTGGAAAATGAACTGTTGGCTGAGAACGCCCGGCACCAGGATTGGGAATGCACCGAGGAGATGATGAAAATCACCAAAAACAGCCGCGGCCTTTACCTGCATTGTCTGCCGGCTGATATTACCGGTGTAAGCTGTGGGCGGGGCGAGGTGGCGGCGTCGGTCTTCGACCGTTACCGGGTGCCCCTTTACCAACAGGCCGGATATAAACCTTATATAATTGCGGCGATGATTTTCCTAAGCAAAGTGCCGGATCCGGCTGGAACCTTGAATTCACTAATCAAAGGAAACAGCAAACGCTTTCGGAATCATAGTTGAGGTATTAATATGACCAAAGAAATCAGTAGAAAGATCCTGGAAGCCACCTTGGAGGTCATAGCCAGAGAGAAGATTAGCGGCACCCGGATGCGTTTGATCGCCAAGGAAGCGGATATGACCCAATCCAATTTGCATTATTATTTCCCCACCAAGAACGACCTGTTAATAGCCCTTTTAGATGAAATTCAGGACTGGTTTTCAGCCAACCGGCAGAAAGTAGTGGATTTACAACATAAATCTTTCCGGGAAAATCTTCATGCCATCTTCTCCGAAAAGGAAGCGGTGATTCTCAACGATAAGAAGCTTGATTACGTTCAATTTGACTACTGGGTTCAAGGAACGGTTAATCCGGAGATCCGGGCGACTTTTCAAAAAACTTTCGATATCTGGCGCCATGATATTCAAGCGGTTCTCAATCAAGCTGAATTTGGAGAAAATGTGGACTCGCGAACTCTGGAGATGCTTCCTTTTCTAATGGTTTCTTTGTTGATGGGGGCTTCGATGCAATACTTGATTGATGAAGGGAAGTTTGATTTGGATGAATATTTTACAGTCGCCGAAAAGCTGATTCTTAGTTTGACGGGGAACGATCAAAATTAGGAGATGAAAAGAATGATTCCACCGAAAATTCCGTTCGGCCCGACCTATGAAGAGATGCTGCACCCGGAGACCATGGATCCCGCGATCCGGAGCAAGGCTCTAAAAGCTCTGTCCCAAAACGAACTGGACCCTATTAATTTGTTCAATATCACCTGGAAGGACTGGGAGAACAAAGTTCGCAAGTTAATTCTGCCTAAGGAATTGACCGGAGTGGAGGCCAATATCGTTGTTTTGCTGGGCAAAGACTTTCCCTCAGGCTCCCATAAGGTTGGGCCGGCTTACGCGACCTTAATCGAAGGCTGTGTTGACGGGGAGATTATCCCCGGTGAGCATACCATCTTGGGCCCATCAACCGGTAATTTCGGCATTGGAGTCTCCTATATCTGCAACCTGATGGGATATAAAGCAGTGGTCATAATGCCGGATAACATGAGCAAAGAAAGGTATGAGCGGATCCGGAAATATGGCGCCGAATTGGATCTCACTCCGGGAACAGAATCGGATGTGATACTGACCTTGCAACGGACTTATGAGTTGAAAAAGAATCCCCGTAACAAACCATTGGCCCAGTTTGAGCTCTTCTCCAACTACCGTTTTCACCGGCATGTCACCGGTAATTCGGCGGTTGAAGCAGTCAAAGGGGTCGGCAACGGAAGAATAGCCGCCTTTTGTTCGGCCCCGGGTTCGGCGGGAACGATTGCCGCCGGTGACGCTATCAAGAAATCCTTCCCGGAGTGCAAGGTCGCCGCCTTAGAACCGTACGAGTGCTCTACCTTGGCCAATGGCGGCCGCGGCCAGCACCGGATCGAGGGAATCGGCGACAAGATGTGCACTTTGATTCATAATGTTTTAACTACGGATTTTGTAACGCTGATTTATGGTGACGACTGTGTCAAAGCATTGAAAGTCATTCATGATGCTCCGGGAATACTGGTCAAATTAGGGGTGGCTCCAAAAGAGGCTGAGGGGATGCGGGAATTGTTCGGAGTTTCCGGAATATGCAATATTTTAGGCGCGATTAAGATGGCCAAATATTTGAGGCTGGGACCGGATGACAACGTGGTGACCATAGCCACCGACAGCTTTGACCGGTACCATTCGGTATTGGAGGATTTAGATCGAAGATACCTAGAGACCACCGGTTTTGTCCTCGAACGTTGGGTCAAAGATATCTTCCACGGTGTTGGCGAAGAAAATGTTTTCGATTTCCGCCGGCAAGAGAAGAAGGAACAATTGTTCAGGCAAAAGGAGGAAGACTGGCTGCCTTTCGGATATACCCAAAAATATTTGGACAGCATGAGAACCCCGGAATTTTGGGAGAACGAATATAGTAAAGTGGCGGATTACGACCAAAAAATCATATCCCGGCGTAATGATGTTCGCCAAGACACCCGGTAAACAGGCTATCATAACATCCTTGGAGGAGTAAGCTGTTGAAGCTTTAAAGGGCGAGACGGGCACGTTGATAACTCTCTAAATAGACGGAAAAGGAGAGTAAAGCCATTGGGGAAGGTTGTTAAACTGAAATGCGTCAAGTGCGGCCGGGAATATCAAGAATCCGAGGCTCTTTACACCTGCAGTGATTGTGGTATTGAAGGGATACTTGATGTTCTCCTCGATTATGACAATATCAAAAAGACACTGACCCGCCGGTATTTCCATCGTAACGCCGATTATTCATTGTGGCGCTATCTTCCGGCCATACCCATCGATGATCTGCAAGGCATTCAACCGCTGCAAGTCGGGTGGACGCCGTTTTACGAAACCAGCAAATTTTCCCGGGAGACGGGGTTAAAAAGTCTGTTTATAAAGGATGATTCCCGGAATCCCACCGCTTCCCTCAAAGACAGGGCCAGCGCGATCGGGGTCGCCAAGGCGGTTGAATTGGGGTATGAAATTGTTTGCGCCGCCTCAACCGGCAATGCCGCCTCTTCTTTATCCGGATTTGCGGCCAGCGCCGGAATTGAAACCTATATTTTCGTACCGGAGACCGCGCCCGAGGCCAAGGTTACTCAGCTTTTGATCTACGGTTCCCATGTTTTTCTAGTAAAAGAAACTTATGATGTAGCGGTGGAGATTTGCTTCAAGGCCGCGGCCGAATTTGGCTGGTATAACCGGAGTTGCGCCATAAATCCTTACTTGGTGGAGGGCAAAAAGACGGTGGCTTACGAAATCTGTGAACAAGCGGGTTGGAAGGCGCCGGATATAGCGGTAGTGGCAGTCGGGGACGGCTGCACCATAGCTGGGGTCTGGAAAGGATTTAAGGAATGTTATCTACTTGGCTTGATCGACCGGCTTCCAAAGATGGTAGGAGTTCAGGCGGCCAAATCCAATCCGGTGACCCGGGCTTTTAATAAAAAGACTTCCCGATTTAATTATCAAAAACCGGAAACCATTGCCGACAGTATATCGGTAGGCATCCCCAGAAACGGGATCAAGGCTCTGAAAGCCGTTAATGAGTCCCAAGGATGGATGATCGATGTCAGCGATGAGGAGATCTTGGAGGCAATGAATTTGCTGGCCCAAAAAACCGGCATTTTCGGTGAGCCGGCCGGGGTCGCCGGTATGGCCGGAATTGTTAAAATGAATAAACTTAAGATGTTCTCCGGCGATGAGAGAGTCGTCAGTATTATCACCGGAAGCGGACTTAAAGATATTAAAAGCGCGACTCTGGCCGCTGGAAAACCGGTATTAATCGCTCCCGACCTTGAAGAGGTCAGGAAGCATCTAGGATAATGGGGGAACTGGCAATGATGGATTTTAGCAAAATTTTAGCCGCGGCCGAAAAGTATAAACCGGAGATGTCTAAATTTCTCAGAGATCTAATCGCCATACCCGGAGAAAGCGCCCATGAAGCAAAGGTCGTTCAACGAATCAAGCAGGAAATGGAGGCCGTAGGTTTCGACAGAGTGGATATCGATCCCCTGGGGAACATTCTTGGATACTTGGGCCATGGCAAGCATCTGATAGCTATGGACGCTCATGTGGATACAGTGGGAGTCGGCAATATCAAATTATGGCAGTGCGATCCCTATAAGGGTTATGAAGATGAAGAAATCATCATGGGCCGGGGAGCCAGTGATCAGATCGGGGGAATGGTCTCCATGGTTTATGCGGGTAAAATCATCAAAGATCTCTACTTGGAAGGGGATTTTACCTTGTTGATCACGGGTTCGGTTCAGGAAGAGGACTGTGACGGTTTGTGCTGGCGGTATATTATCCAGGAAACAAAAATAAGGCCGGAATTTGTGGTGATTACCGAACCCACCTCCTGTAACATTTACAGGGGCCATAGGGGCAGGATGGAGATTAAGGTGACGGTCCAGGGTGTCAGTTGCCACGGTTCAGCGCCGGAGAGGGGAGACAACGCCATTTATAAAATGGCTCCCATCCTGACCGAACTCCGGGCTTTGCATGAAAACCTCGCTACCCATCCCTTCCTGGGCAAAGGCAGTTTAACCGTTTCTGAAATATTTTTTACTTCACCCTCGCGCTGCGCCGTGGCCGATAGTTGCTGGATCTCCATTGATCGCCGGTTGACGGCGGGTGAAGACAAGGAATTGGCCCTGGGGCAGATTCGTAACCTGCCGGCTGTAAAAGCAGCAGAAGCTGAAGTAACTTTATATCAATACGAAAGGGCCTCATATACCGGACTAGTTTATCCCAGTGAGTCCTATTTTCCAACCTGGTTTATTGAAGAGGGCCATCCGGTCTGCCGGACGCTTCTCGAAGCCTATCAAGGCCTTTTCCGTAGTGAACCGGTCCTTGATAAATGGACTTTCTCCACTAATGGAGTCTCTATTATGGGTAAATACGCCATCCCTTGCATCGGTTTTGGTCCGGGGCATGAAGATCAAGCCCACGCTCCGAATGAAAAGACCTGGAAGAGCGAACTGGTGAAGGCGGCGGCGATGTATGCCGCAATTCCCTTGTTGTTTACCACTAAATACGCGGCCGAAATGCCGCCGGTCACTGAAAATCCGGCTCTCCAAAGGTGAATATGAAGATCGAAGCCGTAGTACTGGCTGCCGGCTATTCCAGCCGGGCGGGCACATTCAAACTGGAATTGGATATCAACGGGAAGACCGTCATCGAACGCTGCCTTGAAGGCTTGAATGATTTTTGCTCCCGGATTATCGTGGTTGGCGGTTACCGGATCGACAAGATTCGGGCTATTTTAAAAAATTACCCCAAGGTTGAGGTCGTTCTGAACAATAGTTTCAATCTAGGAATGTTCTCTTCGGTTAAAACTGGGCTCCGCCATCTTCAAGGCGAACGGTTTTTCTTTACCCCTGGTGATTACCCGTTAATCAGCCGGAATGTCTGTCAAAAACTGCTCCAAGCGGACGGCGATATCGTAATTCCGGTCTTTAACGGCCGGAAAGGACATCCTCTGTTATTAAAGACCAAAATAACCGCGGAATTGCTCAAGGAGGACGACGGCTACAATCTCCGCGATTTTATTCGCCGGCAAGGATTTGTACCTGTGACGGTCGAAGACGAAGGAATTCTTTGGGATCTCGACACCCGTGAAGACTACCAAAAGATTCTGGCCCGGTTGCAAGGGGGCGGTTTTCATGAATAGGAATATCGGTATACCCATTGAGAAAGTGGATCACCGGGAAAAGACTGCCGGTTATGCCACTTACCTGGGGGATATGAAACCCCCAGGGATGCTTTACGCTAAAACTCTCAGATCCGACCGTCCAAGGACCGTTATCAAAGGGATTAAGGTTCCATCGCTGCCGGAGGGTTATTATGTAGTAGACTATCGTGACCTGCCGGGGAAAAACCGGGTAAAGATGCTCCTCGATGACCTGCCATTCCTGGCCGAGGACCGGGTGAATTACATCGGCGAACCGATATTGCTGGTAGTCGGCCCCGACAAACAAAGAATATTGGAATTGCTGGCCGGGATTCAAGTGGACTACCAGGATATAGAACCGGTTTTGACCATCGAGGATGCCGAAAAACCAGGGTTGCCGCCGATTTATGATTCAAAGAACTATTTTGCCGAATACCAAGTCTCCCATGGGGACGCTATCGCGGGATTTCAGCAAGCTAAGCAGATTTTTGAGGCCGAATATCGCACCGGCTACCAAGAGCATATCTATTTGGAACCCCAGGGGGTGCTGGGGGTTTATGAAAATGGGAAAATCACGGTGTATGGTTCCATCCAATGCCCCTATTATGTAAAAAACGCCTTAATGCAGGCTTTTGGTTGGGAAGGCGACCGGATAAGGGTAGTCCAGACTACAGTGGGAGGCGCTTTCGGGGGGAAAGAGGAATACCCGTCGCTCCTTGCCGGTCAGGCCGCGCTGGCCGCCTATAAAACCGGCAGGCCTGTTCAGCTATTGTTGGAGCGGGCTGAGGATATCGAGGCGACCACTAAAAGGCACCCCTCGATTATCAGGCTCCGGACCGCCCTGGACGAGGATGAACGGATTGTGGCCATGGAAGCGGATATCCGGTTTAATGCCGGAGCTTACGCCGGTTTGTCCAATGTGGTTTTGCAGCGGGCGATGTTTAACATGGCCGGGGTTTATTCAATCCCCAACCTAATGGTTAAGGGGAGGACGGTGGCGACCAACACGGTTCCCAATGGAGCCTTCCGGGGGTTCGGAGCTCCGCAGGCCATTTTTGCCATCGAAATGCACCTTAATGAGATCGCTCAAAAACTTGGCCGGGATCCGCTGAAGTTTAAGAGGAAACACATGGCAAAAAAAGGCGATCCGACAGCCACCGGTGGTACTTTCCGCCACCCGATCATTCTGCCGGAGTTGCTCAGGAGTGTGGAAAAAGCCTCGGGTTACCGGCGAAAGATTAGGGAGTTTGTCCGGAAAGGCCAGGCCGGTAATAGTTTCAAAGGTATAGGTATTTCCTTGTTCTTGCATGGTTGCGGTTTTACAGGGAGCGGAGAACGCGATCACATCAAAGCCATTGTAAAACTGCGAAAATTAGCCGACGGCAAGGTGGAGATCCTGGTTGCCAATACCGATATGGGGCAAGGTCTCTTCACTACTTTAAGAAAAATTGTGGCGAAAATGCTTAACCTGCCATTAGAGTCGGTTGTTTTCGAAAACCCCGACACCGATCGGGTGCCGGATTCCGGTCCAACGGTGGCTTCCCGGACGGTGATGATCGTCGGTAAGCTGCTGGAAGAGGCGGCGTTGCAATTGAAAAAAAACTGGGACCAGCCTGGTGAACAGGAAGTGACTGCCAAGTATGATCACCCGCCCGATATGAAATGGGAGGAGCGGACATTCGCCGGAGATGCCTATCCTACCTACTCCTGGGGGGTTAATGCGATCGAGGTCCAGGTGGACCCGTTAACCTACGAGATCCGGATCAAGGGGGTCTGGTCGGCCTTTGATGTCGGGAACGCCATCGATGAACGGATTATCAAAGGCCAGATTGAAGGTGGGATATTACAGGGTTTGGGTTACGGTACCATCGAAGTGATGAATTGCGACCATGGAAGGATTCAACAGCGTTCAGTCTCCGACTATGTCATACCGACTTCAATGGATTTCGTCAAGATTGAAAACAGGTTGATTGATAATCCTTATGATCGCGGACCTTTCGGGGCCAAGGGAGCAGGCGAACTCACGCTGCTTGGGGCAGCGCCGGCACTGGCCGTAGCGGTCGGCAATGCTCTGGGCATCTCCATCCGGCGGCTTCCGATAACGCCCGAATATTTAATGGAGGTCTTAGCAGATGCAAACAAGGATTGAATTCATTTTAAACCGGCGAAAAGTCGGTCTGGAAACCGATCCTCTCCGGCGGTTGCTAGATGTTTTAAGAGAAGACTTAGGGCTTACCGGGGCCAAAGAAGGCTGTGGAGAAGGGGAATGCGGCGCCTGCGCTGTTCTGATCGGTGGTAGACTGATTAATTCATGCTTGACTGCAGTCGGAACAATTGCCGGTAAGGAGATCACCACTATCGAAGGTTACCGGGAGACCGAGCGTTATCGAATACTGGAAAAAACATTTGCGGAAGCGGGAGCCGTCCAATGCGGCTATTGCACACCGGGAATGATCATGGCCTCCGAAGCCCTTTTATGCCGGATTCCCAAACCGACCATGGAAGAGATCCGGGAGGCGCTCTCCGGGAACCTTTGCCGTTGCACCGGTTATGGAATGATTGTAGAAGCTGTTCAAAAAGCGGCTCAAAGGGGTGATGGATTATGGTAGCTATGTTCACACCCACTAACCTGGCTGAAGCGTTGCAGATCCGGCGGGAACATCCGGCTATCCCTTTAGCCGGCGGCACTGATTTGCTGGTTAAAAAAAGAAGCTGGTCCGGTACTTTACCCCGATTTGAGCAACCAGTGATTTATATCGGAAACGTACCTGAATTTAAAACAATTCATGTTATTAATGACAGCATTCTGACCATCGGAGCTGCTGTCACCCTAAGTGAAGTCCTGGAAAATCAAGCAATACCTGAAATACTAAAAAGGGCCGTTGCCGAAACCGCTTCGCCGGCAATACGTAACGCTGGGACCTTAGGCGGGAACATCTGTAACGCCTCCCCCGCCGCCGACACCTTGCCGCCTCTTTATGCTCTCGGAGCTGCAGTGCTGTTGGCGAATGCTTCGGGCAGTCGTGAATTGCCCATTTTCGAGTTTATTAAAGGGCCCGGTCTGACCGTTCTTAAAAACGATGAACTACTGGTGGCGGTGAATATTCCATTAGTGAATTACCAGGTGATTCATTACCAAAAAGTAGGGACCAGAAAAGCGGACGGTCTTTCTAAGGTATCCTTCGCCGGATTAGCCGGCATTGAAGGTGGAACGCTGCAAGACCTCCGAATAGCGCTGGGCGCTGTCGCTCCTACAGTAGTACGGAGCAGGGAAGCCGAGAACTTGTTAAAAGGACGGAAAATCAACGAGTTATCCGGATTGGTGGCGGAAATTACAGAATTCTATGCCCGTTTGATTCGGCCTATTGACGATCAGCGCTCAAGCGCGGCTTACCGGAAGATGGTCTCTCTATGCTTGATTGAGTACTTTATTGCCTTCTTAGGAAGAACGGCCGGAAGAAGCGGCCGCTCATCAATGTTTTTTCATAAAAAAAGATGATCAGGAGCAATCAATCATGTTACTTTTAGGAAACGGGCTATTAATCACCCGGGACGCTGAAAACCGGATCATTCCGGACGGTTGCGTAGCGGTTGCCGATGATTTAATTGTCGAAGTAGGTATAACCAGCGAGTTAAAAAAGAAGTACCCGGAAGCCGGATTTATGGATGCCGGCAATAAGTTGATTATGCCCGGCTTGATCAATACCCATATGCACTTTTACAGTACTTTTGCCCGGGGTATGTTCCTGGACGGCGATCCGCCCGTTAATTTCGGCGAGATACTGGAAAAACTTTGGTGGAGGCTTGATAAGACACTGACCCTGGAAGACGTCTATTACAGCGCCCTGGTTCCGGTTATTGATTCTATTAAAAATGGGACCACCACTGTTTTTGACCATCACGCCAGTCCCAATTCGGCCAGAGGCAGTTTATTCAAGATAGCTGAAGCCACCAAAAAGGCCGGGCTTCGCGCTTGTTTGTGTTACGAAGTTTCCGACCGCGACGGGGCCGTAATTGCCGCCGACGGTATTCAGGAGAACATTGATTTTTTAAACCATTGCTACTGCGAAAAAGACCCAATGCTAAAAGGAATGTTCGGTTTGCATGCCTCGCTCACTTTATCAGACCAAACCCTGGATAAATGTGTCGCTCTAAATTCCAGCACCGGGACGGGTTTTCATATTCACGCCGCCGAAGGCCCCGAGGATCTGAATGACGCCAAGGCCAGATATGGAATGGGCGTAATTGAGCGGCTCCAGGCCCGGCGAATTTTAGGTCCAAAGAGTATCGCCGCCCATTGCATTCATATATCCCCCGAGGAGATCGGCATACTCAAAAACAGCGGAACCAATGTGGTTCACAACCCGGAATCGAATATGGGAAACGCGGTCGGGGTTTCGCCGGTGTTGAAGATGATGGCCCAGGGTATTACGGTCGGTCTCGGTACCGATGGTTATACAAGCGACATGTTTGAATCCTTAAAAGTTGCCAATTGCCTGCATAAACATGCCAGTCACCACCCCAGCATAGCCTGGGAGGAACCGCCCCGGATGTTATTTGCCAACAACCGTCGTATTGCCGAAGAATACTTTGAAAAACCGCTTGGTAGCCTGGCTGCCGGGGCTTACGCCGACATTATAGTTGTGGATTACAACCCTCCGACCAGACTGGATCCGGGAAATGTCAACAGCCACCTGTTGTTTGGAGTCAGTGGGCGGGCGGTTGACACCAGCATTATCAACGGACGGACTATTATGGAAAAAAGAAAGTTGCTATTTTTAGATGAAGCGGAGATCTCCGCCAAAAGCAGGGAACTGGCTGAAAAGGTTTGGAAAAGGATTTAGGTTGTAACACAATTTGTAATGTCAGTGCATTAATCAAGAGTTCCGGGAGGGCAAATCATGAGTGATCGCATGAGAGTGATTCCCTTTGCCAACTTGTTAAAGTGGGCGCTGGCGGAAAATGCGCAAGAAGAGTCCATTTTTGGCCTACCCAAGGCCAAATTTTTCCGGAAGCGAAATCAGACTAACCGGGAATTGTTCGGCACCGCCCTAGAGAATCCATTGGGACCGGCGGCCGGCCCGCACACCCAGTTAGCCCAGAATATTGTCACTGCGTATCTCGGAGGAAGCAGGTTCTTCGAGTTAAAAACAGTCCAAATAATCGATGGCGAAGATTTGCCGGTCTCCAAACCTTGCATCTTAGCAAAAGATGAGGGCTATAATGTGGAATGGTCGACCGAACTCACGGTTCAGGACGCCTTTAATGAGTATGTCAAGGCCTGGTTTCTCCTTAACATACTGGCCAGGGAGTTGAATCTCGGTTCAAGCAATGGCTTCATTTTTAATATGAGTGTCGGTTATGACCTGGCCGGTATAGAATCGCCAAAAATAAATAGTTTTATCGAAGGCCTGAAGGATGCCTCCCGGACTCCGGCCTGGCAGGAATGCCGTAATTACCTTTTAGACAATCTGAGTCTCTTCAAAAATATTGATCGCCGCTTTATTGAAGGAATATCCCCCAATTTGTGCTCATCGATTACCCTCTCCACCCTTCACGGTTGTCCGCCGGCGGAAATTGAACGGATTGCCGAGTATCTCCTGGCGGAAAAAGAACTTCATACCTTTGTAAAATGCAACCCCACCTTGCTTGGATATGAGTTCGCCAGGAACCTTCTGGATAAAATGGGCTATGATTATCTGGCCTTTGATGAAGATCATTTCCGGGATGATCTCCAATTTTCAGAAGCTGTTCCGATGATCGCCAGGCTCAAGGGATTCGCCCGTGAACGGGGATTGACTTTCGGATTGAAGCTTTCCAATACCTTTCCGGTAAAAATCAAACAAAATGAGCTGCCGGGCGAGGAGATGTATATGTCGGGCAGGGCGCTATATCCCTTAACAATTAATCTTGCCTATAAACTGGCTCAAGAATTTCAAGGCAACCTCAAAATATCATATTCCGGAGGGGCGGATTTCTTCAATATCGCCCAGATATACCAGACGGGTATCTGGCCGATCACTGTGGCTACTACCATCCTTAAACCAGGCGGCTATTCACGCCTGAAACAAATGGCCGATTTGCTTGAGGAAACGGACAGCGGGCCGGTAACGGAAAGCATCGATTTAACTAAATTGAAATTACTGGCGGAAAAGGCCGCCACCGACCCCAATTACTTGAAGGACAGCCGGGAAGTTGAGGACCGACTGATCCCCAAAAGCCTGCCTTTGATCGATTGCTTTGTTGCTCCATGCGCTGTTGGCTGCCCGCTCGGGCAGGACGTGCCGGAGTATATCCGCCTGGCCGGGGAGGGAAGGTATTTGGAAGCATTGGAAGTAATAACAGCCAAAAATCCACTCCCCTTCATAACCGGGACCATGTGCAATCACAAATGTACCAGTAAATGCAGAAGAATCGATTATGAAGAAGCGGTTGGAATACGCGCCGCCAAACTGGTTGCCGCCAGGAACGGGTTTCCGGACTTAATCAAACGCCTGCAACCGCCGGCGGTAAACAGCAACGTCAAGGTGGCGGTAATTGGCGCCGGCCCGGCGGGGTTGGCCGCCGGATATTTTTTGGGGCAAAACGGCGTCGAAGCAACAATCTTTGAGCGTAAACCGGAGATCGGCGGCATTATTCAGCATGTCGCCCCCGATTTCCGGATTTCCCGGGAGGCTATCGATAATGATCTCGAGCTTGTTCGAAGATCGGGAGTATGTTTCCGGCTTGGAGTTGCTGAAGACTTCTCAATAGAATCGTTAAAAAAGGAAGGGTTTAAATACATTTTCATCGCCATCGGGGCCTGGAAATCCATTTCTTTAAAACTGGAATCCTCCGACCGGGAGATCCTCAACGCGCTCGAATTCTTAGAAGTTTATAAAAAACACCGGGAAACTTTGAATATCGGGAAGAGGGTGGCGGTGATCGGCGCCGGTAACTCGGCGATGGATGCGGCCAGGTCGGCTATAAGGATGCCTGGTTTGGAAAAGGTGTATTTGATTTACCGCCGGACCAAGAAGTATATGCCTGCCGCCAGGGAAGAACTCCGGCTGGCTTTGGAGGACGGCGTGGAGTTTAAAGAACTTCTTTCCCCGGTATCTTTTAACCAGGGGGTATTAAGGTGTCAACAGATGGAGCTGGGGGCTTTCGATGCCACCGGCCGGAGAGTCCCGGTTGCCGTTTCAGGGGAATTTACCGATTTCCAAGTCGACAGTTTAATTGCGGCAGTGGGGGAAAGAGTTGATACAGGGATTTTAGCCAGGAATGGCATTGAATTAAATGAAAACGGCGGTATCAAAGTAAACCAAGCCACCAATGAAACAAACCTACTTAATGTATATATTGGCGGAGACGCCTTGAAAGGACCGGCGACTATCGCCGAAGCGATTGCCGACGGCGCGAAATTTGCCGCCGCGGTAATTGCTAAAGAAAAAAAAGAGACTTTCAAAAGCCCCGGGACGCCATCATTTGATCAAGCCAAACAGTTGGCCGGGATCAACCGGAAAAAGGGAGTTCTCCGCAACTTTGAAAACCCGGAAAAGGAAAACCAGCGCTGTCTGGAATGCAACTCTTATTGCAATATCTGTGTTGAAGTCTGCCCCAACCGCGCCAATTTTGCGGTGCGGGTTATGACGGATCAGTTAAAATGCCGGAATCAAATTATACATCTGGATGGGAATTGTAATGAATGCGGCAATTGTGAAACGTTTTGTCCATATGAAGGCGCTCCTTACCGGGACAAATTTACTCTCTTTCGGAATATGGAAGACTTTACAGACAGCCAAAACGCCGGGTTTGTCCTGGCTGACGAAGAAACAAACCGTTTCCGGGTCAGATTGGGCAAAAACTTATATGAGATCATCTTTGACCTTTCCGGAAACTGTAATCGGAGCCTTTTCCCAAATGAACTGACGGATATTATTTGGTCCGTGTATCAAGATTACAGGTATCTCTTGATATAAAAAGATCCCGAAAACTATGGCGCTCAAGGAGGATTGAAGTGTTGACAGTCACGGTAAACGGTAAACCGGAAATACTGGAACATGCCATGTCAATTGCCGAGTATCTGCAGAACCAGGATTATGACACCAAGCTGGTGGTGATTGAATGGAATTTCACCACTTATCCCCGGGAGGAGTGGCCCCGGATCCTGCTGGAGGACGGCGGCAACCTGGAGATTATTAAGATTGTCGGAGGGGGATAATCCGGTGGCTGAACCGGACAATAAGCTGGAAATCCTGAGATATTCCCGGCAAATCGTTTTAAAAGGCTTTGGAGAGGCCGGGCAAGAAAAATTAAAAGCCGCTAAAGTTTTGGTGGCTGGGGTTGGCGGCTTGGGTTCACCGGCTTTACTTTACTTAGCTGCGGCCGGAGTAGGTACCTTGGGTATTGCCGATTTTGACACGGTAACCTTTTCCAATCTAAATCGCCAGATCTTACACTTTACTAATGATATCGGCCGTCCAAAAACCGATTCGGCAGCGGCTAAGATCGCCTGTCTTAATCCGGAAGTCAGGGTGGAAAAATACAATCTCCGGCTTAACGCCGCCAATACAATGAAAATATTGGCTGATTACGATGTGATCATCGACGCCACCGACAACTTTACCGCCCGCTATCTGATTAGCGACTGCGGCTATTTTTTGAAGAAGCCGGTGATTGAAGGAGCGGCCATTGGATACGACGGGATTTTAATAACGATCATTCCCGGTAAAACTCCCTGTTACCGTTGCCTTTATCCGGCCCCGTCCGAAGATGGCATTTTGCCCGCTTATAGTGACACGGGCATCCTGGGGATGACTGCCGGTATCATCGGTTCAATCCAGGCTTTGGAGGCTGTTAAGCTCATTCTGGGGATCGGCGAGACTGTTTCCGGCCGAATTTTAAACTTTGACGCTTATAAAACAGCTTTCCGGGAGATTCCTTGGCGCCGCAGGCCGGAATGTCCCCTCTGCGGGGAGCGACCCACTATTCACAGCCCGGTTGAACATTAAACGCAAATGCCAAGCCAAAAACGAAGGAGCTGGTGAGCAATGATTACTATTGAGAAATATGTAAAACCCAAAGACCTTTCCCAGGCCTACGATTTATTGAACACCAACGATAAGGCGGCCATTGTCGGCGGCGGATTCTTCATGAGACTGGCTTCCAGAAAAATCGGGCTGGCCATCGATCTCTCCGGGGCTGGGCTTGATTTTATCCGGGAAACCGATGATCATATTGAGATCGGCGCTATGGCTACCTTCAGCCAATTGGAACGGAGTTCCGTTCTCCACAAGAACCTGGCCGGAATCATCCCGCTAGCTCTGGCCAATATCCCCGGGGTGCAGATGAAGAATATGGTCAGCGTAGGCGGGACCATCTACAGCAAATACGGTTTTTCCGAGCTGCTTACCGCTTTGATGGTTTTGGATTGCCGGGTGGCGCTATATAAAAAAGGCCGACTAAGCCTGGCGGAGTTTTTCAACCTCAAAGATAAAACCGGGGATATTCTGGAGCGGGTGTTGTTGAAGAAGGAGCCGCTCCAGGCTAGTTATAAGATGTTTCGCAATTCCGCCGGCGGGTTGCCGATTCTCAGTGCCGCCGTTTCCAAGGGCGGAGCCGGCGTTAAAATCGCGGTGGGAGCCAGACCGGCTGTGGCTGCCCAAGCGGTTAGGGCGATAGAGTATTTGAACGGTTCTACTTATAATAAAGATTCTGCCGATGAAGCGGGTGCTATCGCCGCTGCTGAATTAACCTTTACCACCGATCGGATGGCCTCGGCCGAATACCGCCGTCAACTCTGCCAGGTGCTGGTTAGAAGAGCCCTAATGGAGGTGGAAGGATGAAAATAAGACTAATACTGAATGGTCTAGATACGTCGCTTGATATTGAACCGGGTGAGTTTTTACTGGATGTCTTAAGACGGAACGGTTGCCCAAGCGTGAAGCGGGGTTGCGATACCGGTTCCTGCGGAGTATGCACCGTTTTGATGGACGGCTCGCCGGTATTGTCTTGTTCACTGTTTGCGGCCAAAACTGATGGACACAGTATTGCCACCGTAGAAGGGCTACAGAAGGAAGTTTTGGAATTAGCGGAATTTTTAACCAGGGAAGGCGCCGATCAATGCGGATATTGCAACCCTGGATTTGCCTTAACCGTGTTGGCCCTCAAACAGGAATTGATACAACCGACCGAGGATGAGATCAAACGTTATCTGGCGGGCAATTTATGCCGTTGCACCGGCTATGTCAGCCAGTTGCGGGCCGTTAAAAAGTATCTGGGGGTGAGTTTATGAAAGCAGTCAACCAATCCGTACATAAACTTGACGGCAAGGGATTAATCCTTGGTAAACCGGCTTACACCGGCGATCTGGCTCCCCAAAACGCCTTGATTGTAAAATTATTGCGCAGCCCCCATGCCTTTGCCAGGATTAAAAAGATCGATACCGCTAAAGCAGTGAAATTGCCGGGTATAGTATGCATATTGACCCATAAAGACCTGCCCCGGAATGTCATCACCAAGGCGGGGCAGGGTTATCCGGAGCCTTCTCCTTATGACCGTTTTATTTTGGATGAATATGTGAGATACTGCGGGGACGAAGTGGCGATTGTAGCCGCAGTTTCCGAAAAGATCGCCGAAGAAGCCCTCGATTTAATCGAGGTGGAATATGAGGTTTTGGATCCGGTGCTCGATTTTGAAGAGGCCGAAGGCCACCCCTCCATAATTCATCCGGAGCCGGAAGCCCATTCCAAATTCGATATCGGGCTAGACACGGCCAAAAATATCGCCGCCTCATATCAGATGAGTGTCGGCAATGTCCCTGAGGTTTTAAAACAATGCGCCGTTGTAGTCAGGGATCGCTATTACACCCAGGCGCAGGCTCATGTAATGATGGAGCCGCATATCGCCTTCTCGTACATTGATTTCTACGGCCGCCTGACGGTGGTCAGTTCGACCCAGACTCCTTATCATGCCAGGCGTCTACTTGGGCTGGCGTTGAATATTCCCCGCAAGGACATCCGGGTTATCAAGCCGAGAATCGGCGGCGGTTATGGAGGCAAGCAGACCATGCACGGAGAATTGTTTGTGGCTGCGGTTACCCAAAAAACCGGCAAGCCCGCCAAATTGACTTATACCCGGAAAGAAGTTTTTGAGGCGACTTACACCAGGCACCCTATGCGTTTTGATGTCGTAATAGGGGCTACCAAAGAAGGGACAATCAAGGTTATCGACTTCGATGTGCTCTCCGATACCGGCGCCTATGGTGATCATGCGCTTACAGTTTTAATGGGCGCCGGTTCCAAGCCGTTGCCGCTTTACAATAAAGTTGAGGCGGTGCGCTTTAATGGAAAAGTGGTCTATACCAACCATGTCCCCGCCGGGGCCTATAGAGGTTATGGGGCCGTTCAGGGACTTTTCGCCTTGGAATCGGCAATAGACCAATTGGCCGCGGAATTAAGCCTTGATCCGGCCGAATTGCGGCAACAAAACATGATCCGGGAGGGTGAGACCTCTCCCATCTTCAAAATCATGGGTGAAGGCGGCGAAGGCGTAGCTATGACGCTGGACAGTTGTAAACTCGATTATTGCGTCAAACGCGGAATGGAGTTAAGCGGCTGGAAACGGAAATTTCCCCGCCAGGTAGTGACGGCCAACAAGGCGCGGGGGATCGGAATGGCCATCGCCATGCAAGGCTCAGGGATTGCCAACATCGACATGGCCTCGGCGATTCTCAAATTGAATGACGACGGCTTTTTCAACCTGATGGTGGGGGCCACCGATATCGGCACCGGCAGCGATACTATCCTGGCCCAGATTGCCGCCGAGGCCCTGTCCACCAACACCGAAAATATTATTGTTTACTCATCCGATACCGACCTCACTCCTTTCGATAAAGGGGCTTATGCTTCCAGCACCACTTATGTCTCGGGAAACGCAGTTAAAAAAGCCGCTGACAACATGCGCAAATTAATTGAGACCGAAGGCGCCAGAAAGCTCCGGGTGGAGGAGGGGGAGGTTGAGTTCGACGGGGAGTTCATCCGGCGCAAGGACGGTAAGGGCTCCATTTCCTTAAAAGACCTGGCCACCGGTTTGTTTTACCACGCCAACCAGAAACAGTTGGTGGCCTCCGATTCCTATGTCGGCCAGAAGTCGCCGCCGCCGTTTATGGCGGGAATTGCCGAAGTTGAAGTCGATTTAGAGACCGGCAAAATCGACCTTTTGAATTATACGGCAGTGGTTGATTGCGGGACCACCATCAATCCCAATCTGGCCCGTGTCCAAATGGAAGGTGGCCTGGTTCAGGGAATCGGCATGGCAATCTATGAAGAGGTTAAATATACTGGAAAAGGCAAATTATTAAGCAACAGCCTGCTTTTCTACAAAATTCCCAACCGTCGGGATATCCGAAACATTGTAGTGGAGTTTGCCGATAGTTACGAACCATCCGGTCCTTACGGGGCCAAATCCATAGCTGAAATTGGTATTGATACTCCACCCGCAGCCATTGCCAACGCTGTTTATAACGCCACCGGCGTCCGGATCAAAGACCTGCCTTTAACTCCCGAGAAGGTATTAAAGGCTTTAAAAGCAAAAAAGAGATTGAATAGGTAGTACGGAGAAATATTTATAAAACCGGCGTAGAACAGAGAACAATAATCCGGATTAATTCGAGAAAAAGACCTTGTGCTTGTTAAAAGACTTGTCTCGAACTTCCGTTCGTGTTATAATGCCATTAGAACAGATGTTTGTCATCTTCCCGGCGGAGTTGATCCAATGGAAGTCATGGAAAAAGTGAAAATACTGGCATCCGCGGCCAAATACGATGTTTCCTGCGCCTCCAGCGGCAGCAAAAGGAAGAATGATTCCAAAGGCTTGGGTAATGCCGCCTTAGCCCCGATGGGGATCTGTCACAGTTGGGCTGCAGACGGACGTTGTGTTTCGCTGCTAAAGGTTCTCTTCTCTAATTATTGCATCAATGATTGTTCATATTGTATCAACCGTAGCAGCAACGATATACCTCGAAGCTCATTTACAGTCGATGAGTTAGTTGATTTAACCGTTAACTTTTACCGCCGGAATTATATTGAAGGACTGTTTTTAAGCTCGGGGGTCGTAAGAAGTCCCGACTACACAATGGAGTTGCTGCTGCAAGTCGTTAAAAAGCTTCGGCAAGACCACCAATTCAATGGTTATATCCATTTCAAAGTAATACCCGGAGCCAGCCGGGAGCTGGTTCGGGAGGCCGGAATGCTGGCGGATCGGATGAGCGTTAACATCGAATTGCCTTCCGAAAAGGGATTAATGTTACTCGCCCCGCAAAAGAAGAAGGAAGACATCTTAACTCCCATGTCCTATATAGGCGCTAAAATCCAAGCCAACCATGAAGAAAGAAGGCAATTTCGGAAGACGCCTTCTTTTGTGCCGGCCGGGCAGAGCACCCAATTAATTGTGGGGGCCTCATCCGAACCGGACTTTCAGATCCTGCGGTTGGCGGAAAATCTATACCGGAAGTTTAACTTAAAAAGAGTATATTACTCTGCCTATGTACCGGTAAATTCCAATCCGCTGCTACCGGCTTTAAGTTATCAGCCGCCCCTAAGGCGGGAGAACCGCCTTTATCAGGCCGATTGGTTAATCCGTTTTTATAAATTCCGGGCTGAAGAGATCGCCGACGCCAACCATCCTTTTCTGGAAATAAATCTAGATCCCAAGACCGACTGGGCTTTAAGAAATTTGCATCGTTTCCCAGTAGAGATCAACAAAGCAGACTATGAAACTTTATTAAGGATACCGGGAGTGGGGGTCAGATCAGCGGAACGGTTAATCTCCGCCCGTAAATTCGGCTGCTTGAATTTTAACGATCTGCAAAGGCTGGGAGTGGTGATGAAGAGAGCCCGTTATTTCATTACCTGTCAAGGGATGTTCCTGGAAAAGATCGATAACGAAGCTAAGATCAGAGAAAGGCTTTTGGCGGATCCACCCAAAGTTGCGACTGAGGCTACTCAGCTGACGTTTTTTGGTGAGATCTAATTGGGACACATGTTGCAATACATATATGATGGAACTTTTGAGGGATTATTGACGGTAATTGCCGCAGCTCTTGGTACTGATGAAGAAATTCAGGAGATTACCGATAGGGAAGAGGAGCAAACTGGTTTATTTACCGAAACCAAAGTTGTTACCACTGATCCGGACACTGCCGGTCTTTTTTTTCAAAGACTAAGCGGTGTTATTTCTAAGTTAGTCCTAATGGATATAGTTTATTGTTTTCTTTCGGAAGAGAAGGGCATTGAAAAAACGCTTCTTGGTTTTGTTCGTTTATTGTTAACTAAAGGGGAAGGCGCCGCTTCAAATTACTCCGACCCGAATGTTCTCAAAGTCCGGCGCCTAAGCGATAAAGTCTCCCATGAAATTGAACGTTTACATGGTTTTATCCGTTTCCGCAAACTGCGCAGCGGAGTTTTTTACGCCGTAGTAGAACCTGACTACAATATAATTCAATTTCTGGCTCCTCGTTTTACGGCCAGGTTTGCCGATCAGGCCTGGTTAATTCATGATCGGAAACGGGGGACCGGAATCTATTATGACGGTAATAATTGCCGGTTTCTTCCTTCTCTTTCGGTTCTTCCGGAGCTAATCTCCGCTTCTTCCCCTTATTCCCCCGATTCAAAGCAACAAGCGTCGGACTTATTTGACGAACAAGAAAGCAGGTACCAGGAGATCTGGAACGTGTATTTCCAGGAAATCGCCATCGCCGAGCGGAAAAATGAAAGGACTCAAAAGCAGCGAATGCCGGTTAGGTATTGGCGGTACCTGGTAGAGAAGATTGAGTAATTCCAGCGCAACCATTCCTAGCAAAAAATTTAATCAAAGTTTGATAAGTATTGCCAACTAAAATCCCAGCTAAATATGGCCAAACCCCACTATAAATAAACGGCTTCCATTTTCCGATAATGATAATATATAAATATACAAAGGAATTTTACGGAAGAAATTTCTTGTATATTTTCAAATGTCTAATCATTGTAAATAAACTCAAGGATGGGGGATTTACTATGAAAATCACTGAATCTACTGTATCTATGGCTAGTCTGTACCAAAAGGAAGTCACTTACTCTCAAAGCGAAAAACTCCGGGAATGGCGCAACGGAAACCGCGAACCGCACGATCAAACCACCGCCAGTAATCTTCCAACGTTCATTCAAGATCAATTGCAACTATCCGCCGAAGCCAAAGACACGCTTAAAAAATCCGCTCAAAGAACTAGCGAGGTGTCAACTGAAGAAGACCTTTACTGGGTATCCGATG
>JBLNCU010000058.1:0-5005 GCA_050260935.1 Bacillota bacterium | reverse complement strand
CCTTCGATAACATTTTAATCCATCATGAGTAAAGCTGTCAAGGAAATTTTAATTAAAAAGTCCTAGGTTGGCAATCACATAAATAATTAAACATGTTTTTCCAAAAACCTTCTTTTCCTTTGTAAATTTTTCCTTCCATTAAAAATTTCTTGTGGCAGTCTTAAAAAAATCACCGGGGTTATTGAATGTCCCCGGCGAGCTCGGCTTTTAGTTTTTTAATCTCTTCCAGTGGAAGTTCGGTAATATCAGCGACTAAATCCTCATCCATATTTTTAGCCAACATCTTTCGGGCATCTTCCATTCTACCCTCCATTCTGCCTTCCATTCTACCTTCCTCCCGGCCTTTTTCGTGCCAGGAAGTAGTTATTTCAATCATCTTTTGGACCTCCTCCCTATTCAGTTTCCGTATTTCGTTTTCCAATGCTTGTTCCTCATCGGCGTTTAATTTCAAGTAGGTCTCAAAAAACCCGGTCAGTAAGGTCATCCGGGCCGGATCAAGCCGTAGTCTGGTTAACATCCGCATAAATTCCAATTTAACTTGGACTTTCTCTCCATTCCGATAGCCCATTTTGCTCAAAAGGGCTGCCGCCGCCGGGTTATCGCTTTGAATATATTCTCGCCAGTTATGTTTTTTTAGCTCCAAGGTATAAAACTGGAAATGCAATACTTTTAAAAATGAAAATTCCACTCGGTAACAATCCGCTTCATCATGAGGTGCTTCATAACTGAAAACGGCTATTGGCAATATTTTGCGGCGAAATTTCTGGAACAGTCTGGCGAAATAGATAAACATCCGCTCGGCGAAATCCGGCTGGAACTGGGCCTGGTTTTCGATATGGATCAGAATCAGGCTTTCTTCTCCCTTGAGCCTGACCTCGGCCAAAAGGTCGACCCGGTGTTTCTCTCCAGCAGTAACATCGGTGAATATTTCCTGCTGTAGGAGACGGAATTCACTTAAATCGATTTCCCGCCGCAACTCCGGGAAGAAGAGAGTGATGAATTCATCAAAGAATGTCTCTAATAGTTCTTTGAAGAGCCGATCATGATCAATGGCGTTATTTTGAATGCAAATCACCCCGCCGATCATGGCGTCGCTTGACAAAAAGAGTAATTATATCCACAAAGCTTTCCAGATTCATACTTATTTCCTAATTGTATGACGCTTACCAATATTATACCATATCGCAGTGAAACAGCAAACAACGCGGGCCAATTTCCAATAATCATCCAAGGCAAAGCCGATAAAAACGGGAGCTGCTAAGCTCCCGCCTTTCTTGATTCTTTCTTTCTTATAGGTCAACTTAATTTAATTCAATTAAAACACCACATTCAATTTGATGGTGCTGGTATCGGCATTACCGAATGACTGGGTCCGGTCGTACTGGATGGAAGCGCCGTTGCCCATCTTGTATCCGATTCTGGCGCCCCAAGCATTAGAGTCGTCGCCGGCTTTCTGGGTGTCATACTCTAAACGGCCGTAAACCGGAAGATTGGCTGAATCCAGTTGGGCGCCGACGATAGTGTCTTTTACGTCTTGGCCGTTTTGTTTCTGGGTTTCGTAGTTGGCATAGAGTTTAAGCGGTTCCATGACTTGGTAGCCGACGTTTACGACATAACCGGGATCGTTATTAGCTTGCTTCGGTTCGAAGTAATTCACATCGCCGCTTAAGGCTCCGAATTTAGCGGCAACACCGACCGCATACTGGGTATTATTCTCGGAAGGCATTCCCACATAACCGTTGATGCTGATGTTTTCGCTTAACGGCGCCGTAACGCTGATACCGGCTTGATTTTTCAAATCACCGAATACTACCGGCACGATATCCACTCCGCCTTTGGCGTTGTAAGCGAAATGGCCGACTTTAACGGTAGCGAAAGGCTCGGTAAAAGAAACCCAGGCTTCGTCAAAACCCACATTGCCGCCGTTGGTGTTTTCCGCTTTTAAAGCGCCGAAAGCGGTGACTTCATCGTTAAGTTTGGCTGTGGCCGAGATTTTGAAGTCGTTGAAGTCTTGTTTACCGGTAAAATTATAACCGAAGTTGCCTTCTCCGCCGACGGTGACGGCAGCCATCGAAACGGCGGCCATTGTTAAAACCATAATTCCACTTAAGGCGAGAACCAATATCTTTTTCATTTGCTAACTTTTCCTCCTTAAATTTTTAAGAGAATACTCGACACCATACTGCTCTATCCGATATCCCGTAATGCCCGCTCCATTCCTCCCTTCAGATATATCGCCACCGGAGTGACATTACGAGGGTTCCATGTTATCCTCATACGCTGCTCCGGAAAACGTCAAAATAAAATCAATAGTATGAAATAAAATGCTTATCTAAAAGAATATACTCCACTTTTTATTTTGTTAATTATCATGATTCTTGTTTTGCAAACGGAATCCTTCAGGTAAGTTTTGGATATTCCCTGCTAGAAGGCATTTTTTATTAAGAAAAACTGGAATCCGGATTTAAAATAAGAATTTGGTTTTTGGTTTTGTCTTTGCGATGATTCCTTTTTTCTGCGGGGAATCCTTTCGGTAAATTCTACTGTTTCTCCAGCTAAATAACCATTTTTGGTAAATTAGGCCGGTTAAATGACTTCCCAAAAGCGAAAAAGACGACTATCAGCACTATCTCCCGGTTGCCCCTTCACTTGATAAAATCCGCACCCGTCAAGGAGAGGGGCAGGATCCAACAAACTTTTTCCAACCGTATATCTGATGGGGGCGAAGCGAGCCGTTGCTTTTTTGTTCCCGAGCAAAATGGATAATCATCGCGAAAAAAAGAGCCGTCCACAGGCAGCTCTCTTACAATAATAGGATTAGTTTATATGTTATCTTAACCAAGTATCTACAACGTATATTTCTTCGGAAACGCCATAATTTATGTGGTCCGGCGCCATTACCCGGACGCGCCGGGGAGAATCCTTGCCGGGTCTCTCCTCGCTCCAACTTCTAGTTATTTTAAGGCTGAAGCTTAGTTAGCCTACTTATCCCCCTTTTTTGGGGTTCTAAGCATCGCCACCTGTCCGGTGCGGACGATCTCCCTGATACCATAGGGTTTCAGTAATGCGATAATAGCTTCGATTTTGTCGGCGCCGCCGGTAATCTCCACGATCACCGCCCGGCTGCTGACATCGACGATTTTGGCCCGGAAGATATCGACAATCTGCAAGATCTCCGACCGGTTCTGGGAGCCGGCGTTGACCTTAATCAAAGCCAGCTCTCTTTCAACCGCTTCTTTAGCCGGAATATCGTTAACCTTCACCACGTCAATCAATTTATATAATTGCTTCTCAATCTGTTCCAAAACTTGATCGTCCTCGGCCTCTACCACAATGATCATCCGGGAGAGATTGGGTTCTTCGGAATGGCCTACGGCGATACTTTCAATATTATAACCCCGGCGGCTGAATAACCCGGCCACTCTGGCCATTACCCCCGAATGGTTAACCACTAAAGCCGATATGATATGGCGCATCAGTCATTCACCCCAATCATTTTGTCAATCGCGCCGCCAGCCGGCACCATCGGCAGCACGTTTTCATCCCGGTCAACCTGACAATCGATAACCACCGGTCCGGGCGTATTTAATCCTTCGGTTAAGACAGCCTTCAATTCTTTGGGATCGGTCACCCTGAATCCTTTGCCGCCGTATGCTTCGGCGATTTTCACGAAATCGGGATTGGTATCGAGTACTGTAGCTGAGTAGCGTTTATTAAAGAAGAATTCCTGCCACTGGCGGACCATTCCTAAATAAAAATTATTTAAGATGACCACCTTCACCGGAATTTGGTAGGCCACCGCCGTGCCCAATTCCTGAATATTCATTTGAAAACTCCCGTCGCCGGCGATATTAATCACCAAACGATCGGGGTTGCCCACCTGAGCGCCGATGGCCGCCGGGAAGCCGAACCCCATTGTTCCCAGTCCACCGGAGGTTACCAAAGATCGTGGTTTGGTAAACTGATAATATTGAGCGGTCCACATTTGATGCTGGCCCACTTCGGTACAGATGACCGCCTCCCCTTTAGTAATATTATTAATCTCTTCAATGACCCGTTGCGGTTTTAAGCCTTTATCCTCATATTTTAAAGGATACTTTCGCTTCCAGTCGGCGATCTGGGCGAGCCATGCCGGGTTCCGGGCCTGTTTTAGCTTTTCTAAAAACATCTCCAATACCAGTTTGACATCGCCGACGATGGGGATATCGCACCGGACATTTTTGCCGATTTCGGCCGGATCAATATCAATATGGATTACTTTGGCCTTGGGAGCGAAAGCGTCGATTTTACCGGTGACCCGGTCGTCAAACCTCGCTCCTACCGCGATTAGCAAATCGGTCTCACAGACGGCAAAGTTGGCGGTAGCGGTTCCGTGCATTCCCAGCATTCCCAAGAACAATGGGTGATTATTGGGAAAAGCGGTCATCCCCATTAAAGTGACTGTTACGGGAATCTCTAAAAGTTCGGCCAGTTTCCGCAGCTCCTGATCGGCTCCAGCGTTAACGGCTCCGCCGCCGACGTAAAGTAAAGGCCGCTTGGCGCTTTGAATAGCGTCGGTAGCGTCTTTCACCTGCCGGGCGTTCCCGACATAAGTAGGTTTATATCCCGGTAAATCAACCCCGGCCGGAAAATCGGGTTTGGATTTTTCCACCATAAGGTCTTTTGGCAAATCAATCAGCACCGGACCGGGCCGGCCGGTATTGGCGATATGAAAGGCTTCCTTGACAATTCTGGGCAATTCGCCGATATTCCTGACTAAATAGTTATGTTTAGTTATTGGAATAGTAATTCCAGTGATATCGGCTTCCTGGAAAGAGTCGCCGCCGATTAAGGAAGTGGGCACCTGGCCGGTAATAGCCACCATCGGCGCTGAATCCATATAAGCGGTCGCTATGCCGGTAACCAAATTAGTAGCGCCCGGCCCCGAAGTGGCTAGGCAGACTCCTGTTTTGCCGGTGCTTCGGGCATAGCCGTCGGCGGCGTGAGCCGCTCCTTGCTCATGACG
>JBLNCU010000057.1:0-17202 GCA_050260935.1 Bacillota bacterium | reverse complement strand
CATGATCTCTCTCAATCATGACAGGTTAATTTGAATTCCGTCACAATCTCTTGTGACTTGAAAAAAGACCTACCAGTCATTTTTTCTCTACCTACTGTTCAGTTTTCAAGGTTCAAGGATTTTCCTGGTCGCTTTACCTTTTTTCGCGGTCCCGCGACGCTTATTTATTATATCAGCTTCTCTATCAGCTTGTCAATTGGTAATTTATTCTTTGTTAATCGCTTTAAATCATTTAACCGCTTTTACTGCTTTCAATTACCATGACTCGCGACAACTATATTAGATTAACACATCAATATTGCACTGTCAATAGACAAATTGAATATTTTTTATTTTAGCAGCGCTTCAATCACAAATCGCGCCGTCCCTACGTTGTTGAGGCGAAAATTTAATTTGAGAGCAAGCTTTTGGCGACCTCGACTGCTTTCCCCGCGTCCGGAGCGTATCCATCAGCTCCAATTTTATCGGCATAGCTTTGAGAGACCGGAGCGCCTCCGATAATTACTTTAATTTTGCTTCGTAAATCAGCTGCTTCCAGATTTTTAATAATATTGGCCATCTCCGGCATGGTGGTTGTTAATAATGCCGACAGAGCCAGAATTTGCGGTTTATCTTCTTTAACAGCAGTAATAAACTTTTCTGAGGGTACATTGCTTCCGAGATCGACAACTTCGAATCCGGCTCCTTCCAACATCATGGCCACTAGATTTTTCCCAATATCATGCTGGTCTCCTTTAACCGTGCCAATTATGACCCGGCCTACCGGTTCATGGCCGGACCCCACCAGTAAAGGTTTTAGAATAGCCAAGCCGGCCTGCATTGCCCTGGCCGCCAACATTACCTCGGGAACAAAGACCTCGTTATTTTTGAAGCGGACGGCGATCCCTTCCATGCCGGCTATTAAGCCTTTATTTATAATATCGAGCGGGAAAACTCCTGCTGTTAGGGCTTGTTCCGTCAGTCTTTTAACTTCATTAACCCGTCCGATACTCAAAGCCGTGATTAATTCATTCAATAAATCCAATTTTGGCCGCGCTCCTATTTTAAATATTCAATATTATACTTCAGTTAGAAAAGGATGGCAAGAACCCGCCGGCGGTTAATCCAAAGAGATTAAACCACTGATGATCTCCCCGTTGACCATGGTTGCAACCACCTCTAAGTCGGTAGTCATAATAACTAGATCAGCATCTTTCCCAGGGTAGAGACTGCCCTTTCTTTTATTAATCCCTAAAAATCTGGCCGGATTATAAGTGGCCATCTGGAAAGCCTCAGTTAGACTGCATCCGGTAAATTTCAAAAAATTTTTAACAGCTTGTTCTAAGGTTACTACGCTCCCGGCCAGTTTTCCGTCCTCATTTATCAGCTTTCCCTTGTTTAAAACCAATCCTCCGGCTGCGGTTTGATACTGGCCATCCAATAAACCGGCGGGGAGCGTCGCATCGGAGACTAGGATGATTCCCTCGGGGCCCTTGGCCCGCCATATTATATCCACCACCGACTTATGAAGATGAATGCCGTCAACGATTAATTCCACCGATAATTCGGGCTTGGTGAGGGCCGCCCCGATTACTCCGGGGTCGCGATGATGAAAAGAATGAAGCTGGTTGAAACAGTGGGTAACACCTTTAAAACCGGCGGCTATCGCATCGAGGCTTATTTCATAATCGGCGTCGCTATGCCCAATGGAACAGATGATTCCTTCACTTTGCAAGCTGGAAGCCAGATCAAGAGCTCCCGGAATTTCCGGGGCCAGGGTTAACAATTTTATCCCGGCGTGGCTAATCTGCTGAAGGGTTAAGATCTCCCCAATCGATGGCTGGCGGATAGTAGCCGCAGGAAGAGCGCCGGGATATTTTAAAGAAATGTAAGGGCCTTCAAGATGCAAGCCCAAACACCTGGCGCCCTTATAATCAGTGTCTTTAAGCGCGGCAAAAGCCCTTGCTACCTTGACAAGCTGTTCCTTGGTCCCCGCCGCGGCAGTCGCCAAGAAGGAGGTTGTCCCATGAGCAGCGTGAAAGCGGGCTGTTTCAATCAAACATTCTACGGATCCATCCATAACATCCGCCCCGCCTCCGCCGTGAAGGTGTTGATCGATAAAACCCGGAGCGATAGCCAAGCCTTCCAGGGGCACTCGCCTAAATTCAGAAGGAATTTCAACCGCATCGGGTGATCCGACAGCCACGATTTTCGGGCCGTCAATCAATATTGTCGCCTCTTCCAGAAGGTTAAACGGAGTTAATACTGTAACCTTAGTTAAAGCAAGCTGGCTCATGGTAATTCAACTCCTAAAATGATCTTTTAAAATCCCATAAATGCATCCCTGGGTTGCCCGGGAATTTAAGTTCTCAATACAAATAATTGGCATCCCATATAAACGGGTATTTTGCCGGGAATAAAGATTGTAATTGTTCGCGTTCGGACAGACAGAACCGTTCAAGATCGCCGCTGTCATAAAGGCCAAACAACAACCTGGTTAAAGAAGTTTCCTGGCTTATATCGGTAAAATTATTGTTTTTGGTTAATTCAATTTTAAACTTGTTATTCCTACCCCAGCAAAAACTGATTACCAGATCCTTCACATTCCATGTCCATCTAATTTCTTTGCCGGGAGGAACCACTATTGATAAACGCTTTATAAACAGGGGGGTTAAAAGCTTCAAAAAAAGCGGCCAATCTATCACTCGCGCCATTCCCGCCAAAGGGGCGGGATCAAAGTGAAGGCCCCCCAGCCTGTAGGCTGCCATGTTTAACGGATGCAACGGAGTGCCCCGGATGATCAAAATTTGATCCGCCTTTATATATTTAGGTAAAAAACATTCCAACATTGATACCGCAGAGTGAAGATCAACTGTTAAGGCTTCTGTAATTTCCACCTTTTGAGCGGATTTAACGGCATAATTCAAATAACCGGTTACTTCACCGAATTTATTCTCCCAAACCAGAAGGTTTTCCTTTTTCGGGAAGGGAACTTCTTTGATCTGTGCCGATTCAATATCGGTTTCTCCCAGCCTTTGTTGCCACCAGTTTAAGTTGCGTTGCGGTTGCAACCACAGCTTTTCGTTATAGAGGTTATATAAAGCCGAAACTGATGGTAAATCAGCAGCCGCGCATTCCCTGAAGCGCCCACTGGAGAAATCTCCGGTTCCGCATGATTTTCCGGTTAATTTACTCTTATACCTGGGTAGGATAGGGACAAAACCTAATTTAGGGTAAAAAGTAGGTAATCCCCATAAAAAAACAGCCGGGATGCTGAATTTATTAAGATATTCCAAGGCTTTTAAAAGGCAGGTGCTGGCTAACCCTTCTCCCCGGTGTTCCGGCGCCGTTACCACCGGAGAGATGGCCCATACCGGTATCTTTTCTTCTTCAAAAAAAAGAGTCTGCGGGAAAAAACCTACCGCCGCCAGTATTCTACCATCCCGCTCAGCCAGAAAAAGTCTTTCCGGGTCCCACTGGGGTTGAGAATATAAATAAGAGAACAAAAGCCGGTGCTCTTTCCCTTCGGTCTCGTTGTAGTTAATCCCTTGTAAGGCAAACCCCTTTTCAATCAGACTCAGGACAGCCGGTAAATCATCCCGGCCAGCCCTCCGAAATTTGGTCATTCCGATCATACCTTTTCTTTTTTGATTCTCCCAGTTCCGTTATAACACCACTCTTGAAACCAGACAAGTCCAAAGAAGAACAGATAAAAGATCCAGGCCCGGAAAGGATTCCAATGGTCATACCCAATCAAGCCGGCCCAGACGAACAACGATTCGAAGACGGCATTGGCCAGCGCCCACAAGATCCAAAATCCGATCTGCAAGCTCATGCTTAATTTAATGGGAAACAGCCTTATAAATAAGGCTCCTTCTGCCGGGGCAATCCCTATGTCGGACCAGAGGCTTAATTCACCGACAACCGGTCCGTAATAAGCCCATTGGTCAAAAACCACGCCAAGCAGATCGGCGATTGTTCCCAGTAGTCCGGTGAAAATCAAGGTAGGATAATATTTCCTCCACTCTTTCAAGGGGGTTAGCCAAGAAAATATTATCCACAAAACAAAAGTAGCAATTATAAAACCCATATGCCTAGTATATCCGGGTTTAGGGTTTAGGATTAACCAGCGCTGCAACCAAGGTCCTTCAAAAAATACGGCCCATCTTCAAATGGTTTAAAATTTAAGTCCGGGGTTTAATTAGTAATGGTTAAATTCGGGAATTGCCATGTTTTTTCCTGCACCCTATAATTATTTCTGATATTTTTCAAAATGACTATTCCAATCCCCAACGCCTGCGAACCGCAATTTCTAATTTTGCAAACAGGAGCCTGTCAAAGGTCAGCCCAATTATGATCAAAACAAACATAACCGCCATCACTCTGGCCATATCGTTCAATTCACGGCCCATAGTTAATAACTGCCCAAGCCCTATGCGGAGATAAAGAAGTTCCCCAGCCATAAGTGAACGCCAGGCAAAGGACCATCCCTGTTTAAGCCCGCCGATAATTGCCGGTAACGCCGCCGGGGCTAAGACAGTGGCTAATAAAGTGAATTCACTGGCGCCCATATTCTTGCCGGCCTTAATATAAATAGGAGAAATATTTTTAACGCCGCTGTCGGTAGAGATTGTAATCGATAAAACAGCTCCCATTACCACTACGAAGATGATCGCCTTTTCGCTTAGGCCAAACCATAAAATGGCCAGCGGCAGCCAGCAAATACTGGGCAAAGTCTGCAGCCCGACTACCAAAGAGCCGACAGTCTGGTCTAAATAACGGTTCCGGCCAATAGCGAACCCCAGGCTCATTCCTAAAACAAGTGAAATAAGATATCCTACGGCCAACCGGGATAAGCTCGCCAAAGCGCCGATTATGAAACTACGATCCGCTAAACCATCCAGCAAACTGCGACAAACATTCCAGGGGGAAGGGAACAAATAATCGGGCCAGACATGGATCGCTGATATAAACCCCCACAACAGTAGCAGGCCGCTATAAAAAAGAAGACGTTTGGTGGCTATTCTCATTTTATCCTCCCTGAAGATCCTTAATAGTCCTGTCGTCCGTGAACTGCTGAAAAATCTCCGCCCGCAACTTTTGAAGGGTGTTATTCTCCATTGAACGGGGGTACCCCATATACAAACGAAACTCTTTTTTAATCTGACCGGGATTGGGAGTCATAACTAAAACCCGGTTGCTTAATAGCAGGGCTTCATCGACATTATGGGTAATAAAGAGGATAGTGGTGCCGGTTTTTTCCCAAATATCCAATAATAACTCATACATATCTTTTCTGGTTTGAATGTCCAAAGCCGCAAAGGGTTCATCCATTAGCAGGATCTCCGGTTCCAAAACCAACGCTCTGGCAAGGGCGACCCTTTGTTTCATTCCCCCTGACAATTGATGAATACAGGCATCCTTAAACCGGCTTAGTTGAACTAAGGATAGATACCTGTCGGTTAAGGTTTCATATTCCTTTTTTGGCATTTTGCGGAGTTTGAGCCCGTAAGCGACATTGTCAAATACAGTCAGCCACGGAAAAAGGGACGGTTCTTGAAAGATTAACAAACGTTGATTCTGGAGCCGGGCTGGGCCGGCTTTTTCTTCATAGCTGTATATTTCTCCGGCGTCGGGTTTCTCCAGCCCGGCGATGATATTTAAAAGAGTGCTTTTTCCGCAACCCGACGGACCTACTAGACAAACAAATTCACCGCTGCTCAAGGTCAAGTCGATGTCTTGCAGTGCTTGAACCCTTCCGCCGGGTACCGGAAACGATTTGGATATCTTGCGGATAACCAGCTTCGGACCGTATAAAGCCTTGTCAAACTCTAAAGTATTGTCTGCGATTATATTTTGAGGAAGTTCTTCAAGGGTTAAACCCAATTCCGAACCTCCATAAGGAGCCGTCATAATATTCCACCTCACTTTAAGGAGACTAAACTGGCCAGCAAATTTTCTATTGTATAAGGAATCCAAATTAATATAGCGCCTCAAACCTGGCGTTTCCTCCAAGCCCAGCTTTAAGCCTTTATTTATTTCTCCCGTATACAGTATAATGAAACTTGACCTAGTTTGAATCATGTCCACCCCTGATTAAAAATAATTACTAAACATCGACTCAACCGTCACCAAAACGGAACCTCTTTCAATGATGGCTGCAATCACAAGTACAAACTTCCTCTTGCCAATCCCCAGACGTTTCGTGAAGGGCAAACAGTCTAAAAGATTTCCATGTTTACCATCAACTTCTTAACAATGGCATGTTTGAAAAAAAGGCCTCCCAGGAAACCTAAGAGTGATTAAGGAGGTGAGAAATGTGCAGCTTTCAAAATTAGTCTTGGGGGTTTGGTTGCTAATCTTTAGCCTGGCGGTCAATGGTTGTACACTTTTTCCCAGTTCCAATAAGACTCGTCCCGCGCCCACCAGACCCAAAACTACTTCTCCGGTTAAATACAAAACCCCGAAAGTTCGCCCGGCGCCTACCAAGCGAACTCCTGGTGTTTCCGCGTTAACCGAAAAGGACATCAACGACCGGCTCTCCAGAATAGATGCCGCGGTTAAAAGGGGAGATTGGTCCGGGGCTAACCGTGAAACCAATGCTCTCGGGATAGACATGGCCAGGTATAGACCGACCGGGGCCAAAGGGAGGACTCTCCGGGACACCGCCAATTTTAACGTCATGTATACCAGACTTCAGGCCGACGTTAAAACTAAAAACAAAACCGCCTGTGAGAAAGATGTCAGAAACTTACAAGATACTATGAAGAGCATTAGAACTTCGAGCGGAAAAACTGCTAAACCATAATCTCCGCGGGCTGTTGACCTTTTGCCAACAGCCTTTATCTTTTAAATTGGATGGTTGTTACCCATTATTTTGCTTTTTAAAAAACACCATTAAATCAACCTTTTAGAGGTTGATAATGACTTTATATTCGCGCAGCCAATGGTTGATCTGAATTAAATATGCATACAACTGCGGCAAAGTCATTAACTGGCCAAACCAGGGGCGCTGAAGGACTAGATCCTCTCGGACCATTTCTTTTACTGATTCAACATCAATCAAAGCTCGTAAAGGAGCGTTTCTATCCGGAAGAATCGCCGTCAATTCCTGGCGTACGGCTTTTAAGTATATAGGATGATGTGTTTTCGGATAGGGGCTTTTTTTACGGTTGATTACCTCCTCCGGTAATAACCCCTGTGCGGCCCGGCGTAAAATTCCTTTTTCCCGTTGATTCCAATTCTTCATCCTCCAAGGAATATTCCAGACGTATTCCACCAGGCGGTGATCACAAAAGGGCACCCGCACTTCCAAACCGGAGGCCATGCTCATCCGGTCTTTCCGCTCCAACAACAAAGCCATGAACCAGTTAATATTCAAATAAAAAAGCTCCCGGCGCCTGGCCTCCGACGGATCATCCCCTGGCCACCTAGGCACTTCCAGCAATGCTTCCCGGTATCGAAAGCGAATATACTCATCCAGGTCTAATTTTTCCCTTATTTCCGTTCTTAATATCCGGTTCCGGAGCTCAGTCGAGAGCGACCAGGGAAATGTCCGGGACTCAATAGTTTCCGGCCGGTGAAACCAAGGATAGCCGCCGAAGACTTCATCGGCGCATTCGCCGGATAAAGCCACCGTGGCTCCTTTTTTAATCTCCCGGCAGAACAAGTATAAAGAGGAATCCACATCCGCCATTCCCGGCAAATCCTTGGCGATCACCGCCTCTTTTAATGATTCGGCCAAACGGGGAGTATCAATATTTACCCAATGATGAGCTGTTTTTAAAAAACCCGCCATCTGCTCAGCCCAATGGTTGTCAGAGTTTGGTTGAAAGTCGCTGGCTTGAAAATACTTGTCATTATCTATGTAATCGACAGAGTATGTCTGAAGTGGAGATTTGCTGGCTTTCCTATAAACACCAGCCGCTACTGCCGTAATGATACTTGAATCCAACCCGCCGGATAAAAAAGTGCAGACTGGGACATCGGAAACTAACTGGCGTTGGATGGCATCCTCGATTAGAAAACGGACTTTGGCGGTGGTAGTGTCCAGATCATCATTATGTTGATTGCTCCGCAGCTCCCAATAACGTTCAATCCTGATTCCCTTCCGATCGTATTGTAACCAGCATCCCGGCCGTAGTTCGGCAATGCCTTTAAAAATCCCGGTCCCCGGCGTCCTGGCCGGACCCAGACCGAAGATCTCCGCCAAACCTTCCCGATCAACCACCGGGAGAACCATGGGGTTGGCTAACAAGGATTTAATCTCCGAAGCAAATAGAAGAGAGCTCCCTTTTTCTGTATAAAAAAGGGGTTTAACCCCCATCCTGTCCCGCGCCAAAATTAACTTTTGTTCAGATTGATCCCATATCCCAAATGCGAAGATTCCGTTGAACCTTTCCAGGCAGGCCGGACCCCATTCCAGATAAGAGACTAATACAACCTCCGTATCTGAATAGGAATGAAAAAAATGGCCCGCCCTGATTAGTTCCTGCCGTATCTCTTCCGTATTATACAACTCGCCGTTATAAACCAGCGTTAAAAATCGTTCACCCAACTTCCGCTGCATAGGCTGCTTCCCGCCGTCGGGGTCAACCACAATCAAACGGCGGTGGCCGAAAACGGCATGTTCACTGAGATAAAATCCAGCTTCATCCGGTCCGCGCGGAGTTAATTGTTCGGTCATTTTTTCCAGAATCATTTTTTGGGAAGTAAGGTCAACTTCCCAGTTAATCCAACCCGTTATACCGCACACCAAAAGCCATCTCCTTTAAAAACGCTTTAAGCCTGATGTTATATTATATGTGGCCGGTTTAAGATTTGTTACTTATCTGTCATAATTATGTAAATTTATTAAGCTATTTTTACTTAACCATCCATCTTTAAGCAGTTATAAATTCTTAAAGGCAACCAAGAGTGTTATATCTGTGTAAGGCTAGCGCATCTATTGTAGGAAATAACTAGCAGGTACAGATGTTCAAAAATGAAATCCATGGTAAACCTCTAGTTTGTTATAGCTCTTAAATTGCCGCCTATAATGAAAAAAAAGACCTTATGTTTGGGTCTTTAATAACAGCTCTATTTATTTGATGGATTCTTACAGTAATTGTTTCCGAAAACCCTTTACCGAGTATATGAAAATTAATAATCCGATAACCGCCAGCGCCAGCATCTGCGGGTATAAATAACCTATTCCAACCCCTTTTAAATAAATTCCCCGTATGATCTCAATAAAGTATCGGGTCGGTATTATATAGGTCAAGACCTGGAAAATTTTCGGCATGTTGGCGATGGGGAACACAAACCCGGATAACAAGACGTTGGGGATCAAAAAGAAGACCACACTCAGCATCGCTTGTTGCTGTGTTTTGGAGACGGTGGAAATTAAAAGTCCCATACTCAATGAAGTAATCAAAAATAACAATGAGCAAAGGAATAACAGGACCAGGTTCCCCTTAATCGGAACACCGAACCAAAGGCTTCCGACCGTTACCGCTAACAGCACATCGATCAAACCAATCAGTGGAAACGGCGCCAATTTACCGAGAATCAGTTCCCATGGCTTTACCGGAGTGACCATAATCTGCTCAATGGTCCCAAGTTCCTTCTCTTTGACTATTGATAACGAAGTCAGCATCGTAGTGATTAACAATAAAATTATGGCCATAGTTCCGGGAACCATATACCTAATGGCCTGTAATTCGGGATTATAATAAACCCGGTATTGCAGGTCAAGAGGCGGCTTCAACCGGTACAACTGCCCCCCCCTTAATAGGCGTTCATCTCTAATTTGTTCCGCATAACTATTGATTGCACTAATAAAGTAACTTCGGGCGATCGAGGCGGTGTTGGAGTCCGTCCCATCAATAATCACCTGTAAAGATGGTTGTTTTTCGGCCTTCAAATCCCGGTAAAAACCTTTGGGGATAACCAAACCGATCTTCACCCGCCCACTGTTTAATTTGTTTTCTAAATCACGGTAATTGGCAACCGGTCCGGTATTGATGAAAAATCCGGATTTTTCAATTTTGGTTATGATTTGACGGCTGGTACTGGACTGATCCTGGTCAAATACGGCAAAACGGATATTGCGAACGTCGTTCGCCGCCACGTAACCGAACAAGAGCAACTGGAAGACTGGCAAGGCAAAGATCATCGCCAGCGACCTTTTATCCCTTATTAGTTGTAAGATTTCCTTTTTAGCAATAGCCAAAACTCTTGAACCCATCTAATCCAGCCTCTTTCGAAAGCGTAAAGCGGCGATTGCCGCAAAAAACAGCATATAGATGACCAATGAAACCATTTGCGGCCATAAAACCTCCAGCCCGACCCCCTTGAGAAAGATACCGCGCAAGGATATTAGAAAGAATTTGGCCGGAACCAGGTTGCTGATTAACTGTAAAACCCAGGGCATTGTTTCAATGGGGAACACAAAACCCGACAACAGTATTGCCGGCAGCAAAGTGGCCGAGGCGGTCATCAACATCGCCTGCTGTTGTGTCTTAGCGATGGTGGAAAAAGTAAGCCCCATAGCCAGGGCAGCCATTAAAAAAATAATGATGAACATCATCAAAATCAACAGATTACCCCGGAGAGGCACCCCGAAGCCGAAAACTCCGGCCGGAATAATCAACAGGACGCCGCCAAACGAGGCCAGGGAGTAGGGAATAATTTTACCGAGAATTAATTTCCACGGAGGGATGGGACTGGCCGCCAGTTGCTCGAAGGTATTCCGTTCTTTCTCGCCGGTGATTGCCATCGCTGTAAGCAATGAGACCATCATCATCAATAGGACCGCGATCAAACCCGGGACGATGAAATGCGAGCTAACCAACTCCGGATTATACCAAATCCTTTCCTGAATTGAAAACGGGGTCATGGCTTTTAATAAGACCTCCCGGCCGCTTTGATGAAACCGCTGAACCACAATCTGCGTTGAGTATGACCGGATGAAAGCAGTGAAATAACCCAGGGATATAGTAGCGGTATTAGAGTCGGACCCGTCAACCCCCAGAAAAAGTTGACTGCTTTTGCCGGCAGCCAATTTGGCGCCGAATCCATGGGGAATCCAGAGAAAGGTTCTCGCCTGGCCGGCCTCCAACAGATCGGTCAGATGATCCGGGTTATTGCTGTATCCAAGAATGTCAAAGTATTCCGATGTACTAAAACTCTTGATAAACTCCCGGCTTCGTTGGGATTGATCCTGGTCGTAAACAACGATCCCAATATGATGAATATCAAAATTAATGGCAAAACCGTAAAGAAGTAGCATGACCAGGGGGGCGAACAGGACGATCCCCAAGGTCCGCGGGTCCCGGCGGATTTGCAGGAATTCCTTTTTTACCAGCGCCCATAATTGTCTCATGGTTTTACACCCCCGGTATTTTCCCGGGCATAATAAACAAAGGCCTCCTCCAGTGATGTGGTTTGGGAATCGTTTTTCAACTCCGTGGGTGTGCCCAGCCTAACCAAACGGCCTCCGGCAATGAAAGCGATATGGTTGCAATGTTCCGCTTCATCCATGAAATGGGTGGTCACGAAGACCGTAGTCCCCCGGGCGGAAAGCGTTCGGATTAAATCCCAAAAATGCCGGCGGGAGATGGGATCAACCCCGGAGGTGGGTTCATCCAAAAAAAGAATCGGCGGTTGATGAACGATGGCGCAGGCCAAGGCCAGCCTTTGCTTCCAGCCTTTTGACAGTTCAGCGGCGATCACTCTTTCCTTACCCTGTAAGTCAACTAAAGATAGGACCTTTCCTCTGACCCGGCCAAGCTCGGCTTTATTTAAACCGTATATTCCGGCGTAAAAATCAAGATTCTCGGTAACGGTTAGATCATCGTAAAGTGAAAACTTTTGTGACATATAGCCGATAGTTTGCTTTACCAAATCCGGTTCGGCGGCTATATCATAGCCGGCCACCATCCCCCGTCCGGAGCTTGGCGCTAATATGCCGCATAACATACGGATTGTGGTGGACTTTCCGGCGCCATTAGGCCCTAAAAAACCAAAAATCTCACCTTTGGCGACCGTGAATGAAATATTATCCACCGCCACAAACTTTCCAAACCTTCTGGTTAAATTAACAACAGTTACAGCATTCATCTTTTTTATCCCTGGTTATTTAATTTTAGGAATGAGTCAACCCTCCGTCTTGCTTAATAGAATGATGGTTAACCCAAATTATTTTCGATATTGACTTCAACAAAGATAATGGCTGCTTTAAATTAAAACCCATTCTTTATCCGGTCAAAAGATTAACAAAAACATCCTCCAATGAAGGCTCAATGATTGTCACTTTAACTGCAAAACCGTTCTCCCGCAACACCGTTTCCAACCAGCTCCCGCCTTCCACAGGGTTGAAGGCCATCTCGTTTTTTAATTGCACATGCAACCGGTCTCCAAAGAGTTGAGCATCCTTCACACTGTCCTTTAGTATAGCTTGAATCTCCAACATTTTTTCCCCGGTGACTTCATAAATCTTCCCGGATAACGGCTCTTTCAACTCAGCCGGAGTCCCTGTTTTCAGAACCCGCCCCAAATTCATCAAGGCCACCCGATCGCATTTAGCAGCTTCATCCATATAAGCGGTGCTTACAACCACGGTCGTCCCCCGCTCCGGCAACGGCAGGAGCATCTCCCAAAATTCTTGCCGGGATACAGGATCAACACCAGTGGTGGGCTCATCCAAAATCAGAATTTTGGGTATGTGAATAAGGGTGCAACAGAGGGCCAGTTTTTGTTTCATTCCGCCCGACAAATCGCCAGCCAGCCGCTCCCGGAATTGCCAGAGGTTGGCCAGTTGTAACAGCTCCTTTTTCCTTTGGGCCAGTCCCTGAAGAGGAGTATCAAAAAGATCAGCAAAAAAGTCCAGGTTTTCCTTGACGGTAAGATCGGTGTACAAAGCGAATTTTTGGGCCATATAACCCAGTTCTTGCTTTAGTTTTTCCGGGTGTTTCAAGACATCAATCCCCAGCACCGAAACTTTTCCTTTAGTGGCCGTCAGAATTCCGCATAGAATCCGAAACAAACTTGTTTTACCAGCACCGTCGGGCCCCAGGAAACCGAAGATCCGTCCGGCGGGAATCTCGATCGATAGATTATCAACCGCTACCACCTGCTGATATTTCTTTGTCAAATTGGTGATTGTCACCGCCGACATCATTCGAGCGAAACCTCCACCGGCAACCCGGCTTTTAAAAGCCCTTCCTTATTATCCAATGCGATTTTGACCGCAAACACCTGTTTCACCCGCTCTTCTTTGCTCAAGTAACCTTTGGGGGTGAATTCCGCTTCCTCTGAGATGAATGAAACCCGGCCGGGAAATTTCTTAGCTGGATAAGCGTCAAGGGTCACATAGGCCTTTTGATTTAGTAAAACCTGTTCGACCTCCTTCAACGGCAAGTAAATTTTAACCCAAGGTTTCGTATAGTCAAGCACTGTAAATAAGACTGCTCCGGCTGAAACCAGCTCCCCCTCCTCGACCAACTTGGCGGAGAGAACCCCACCGGTGGGGGCTAAAATTTTTATGTTGCTCAATTGTACTTCAAGGAGGGTGAGATTCGATTTGGCCTGTCTGACCTGAGCTTGGGTCACATCGGCCCTGGTTACAAATTGGTCATATTGGGATTTGGCAATCAATTGGTCCTGATATAGCTGTCTGTTTCGTTGTAAATCGGCCTTGGCCGCATTGTAATTGGCAATCGCCGCATCCAGATTGGAACGGGCCGCCCCAATCTGAGCGTCCAATTCATCATGATCCAGTACTGCCAGCAGTTCTCCTGCTTTCACCGACTGCCCTTCAATTACCGGAATTTCAATAATTTTACCACTGATTTTGCTGCTGATGTTAGTTTCGGTCATTTCAATTGTCCCGGTGGCCTGGATCGCGTTGGTGTTTTGATCGAAACTGCAACCGTTAATCATTAAAGAAATAAGCGCCAAACAGATTACCGGAACCGCTATAAATAAGACTTTTCGCGACCCGTTCATCATGTTCCCCCCTTACTTACGAATCCCCGCTAATATATATTCCTTAACCTCTTTTTTAGTAGCTTCCTCAACGCCCTTACCGGAAAGGATCTTAACAATCAGCGTAATCTGCATAGTCCCGACCAAAGCAATAGCGACGGTCTCGGGGTCAAAATGCCGGAATTCCCCTGTATCAATCCCATTCTTTAAAATTTCAGCAATCAACTGGGTATACGGTTTAATGCCGTATTCTAAAATGGGTTCGACATTACCGATAATTTTCCGGTCGGAATGGCCAAGGATAAGATAGGCTATGTTTCTTTGGTTGGTAAAAAAGTCGAAATGAAAATCGATTAACGCCTCTATTTTGGCCAGAGCCGAAAGGGAATGCTCCCCGATAATCAGATCGACCCCTTTTTTTATCCGTTGAAAGTTGTCTTTAATGATGGTGGCGAACAAATGGCTTTTAGTCGGAAAATATTTAAAGATCAGTCCTTCCGAAACCCCGGCTTCTTTGGCAATGTCCGAGGTTCGGGTGTTGGCGAACCCTTTTCGAAAAGCCACCCTGACCGTAGCCTCCATGATATTTTCGATTGTTTCATCTACCTTGCTCATTTAAATTCACCAGCTACAAAAAGTAAGTGCTCACTCACTTTTTATGATACCATTGGCTGGCACAAATTTCAAGTGACTTTCCGGTTTCTTACGAGGCTGTGAGGTATCGCTTAAATAACTTAGGGCTGATCTGATGGACACGGCCGGGATCAAATTATCCACCGAGATTAAAAATCCAATCGCCGAAATCAAGGAGACGGTTCCGCCCGGGCCGGATCGGTTTTTAATTCGAGGATCTGTTAAAGTTTTAACAGCAATCCAATCAAACAGAAATAATATTTTTGTAATACCGGTCTTCGGTGAAATCGTCGGCATGATATTGATAATCATTAAATATCTGTTTATCCTGGTTGGCAGGGAAATGATTGATTTTATGAAGAAATTATAAATATTGCTCCATGAATTTCCTCTCAATCTCCCCCAACCGCTCGTTGTTGCCGCGTTTTTCAGGAGGTATATCGAGCGCAATATCCTGAAGAATCCGCACCGGTTTATCGGAAAAAACCACAATCCGTTCCGCCAGCCAGAGAGCCTCACGGATGTCATGGGTCACCATAATCACAGTCTGTAGCCTTTTTTGCCATAAGCCGAGAAAGTCCTGGACTAACTGAAATCTGGTCTTGATATCCAAAGATTTGAAGGGTTCATCCATCAGCAAAAGCGGTGCCTCGTAAGAAAAAGCCCGGGCCATCGCCGCCCGCTGCCGCATTCCCCCACTGAGCTCGCTGGGGTAGGCGTCGGCAAAACCGGTTAATCCGGTTGCCTTTAAATTAGTGTCGATCCGCTCAGCGATCTCCTCCGGCGTTAACTTATCCTTGAGCACGAAGGCAATATTCTGTTTTACGGTCAACCACGGTAACAGCCTGGGTTCTTGAAAAAGGTAACTTGTATTAACCGGAATTTCAACATTCCCCCGGTCAACCCGGATCAAACCGGCCAGGATATTTAATAAGGTGGTCTTTCCGCACCCGGAAGGCCCTAGAATAGCGGTGATTTTTCCCTCGGGAATTTCCAGTGAGAAGTCGGCCAATACCGGCAAACTTCCATAGCTCTTGGAAACATGCTCCACTTTAATCATGATTGGCCTCTTTCCAGGTTTTGAAAGGCTTTTTTAAAAAATAATCCAATAAATAATCAAAGAAAAGCCCCATAGCAATAACAACCAGGGTCCAGCCAAATACTTTGTCGGTTTGTAAATATACCCGGGCGGTATCCATCTGGGCGCCAATTCCCCAAGCCGGGTAGGATAGGACCTCGGCGGCGATCAGGACCTTCCAGGTTATCCCCAAACCGGCGCTGATGCCTGAGGCTAAAAACGGCAACAACGAAGGCAAAAACAGCGTCGTAAATTGCCGCCGTTTTTTCACCCGGTAAACCGCGACCATTTCTAATAAATCCCGGTCTACCCCCTTGAACCCTTCGATAATGTTCTGGACGACAATGGGAAAAGCCATTAAAAAAGTTACAAAGACCGGGACAGTCTCCCGTTTAAACCAGATCAAGGCTAAGATGATGACCGACATCACCGGAGTGCTGCGCATTAGAATAATAATGGGGCGACAAAATGCTCCGGCAAAATCGTTTTTACCGGCTAAATACCCAACCGCCAGGCCGGCGATTAAAGAGAAGCCAAATCCGGTTAAACCCCGGCTCAAAGTGGCCCATAAATGATGCCAGAAGTCTTGGGTAACGATTAAAGCGCTAATTTGAATAAAGGCCTGGTGCGGTGTTGGCAGTATTAAGGGCATACGAACTAGGGTGGCTGCAAGCTGCCACCCTAGTAAAATAAAGACAACCGCTATCGCGCCTATCCATTTAGGGTTGATAGATGAAATCTTCATCCGGCACTTTACCTCCCACCGACTCCGGGGCGTACTCCGCCAACCGGGATAAAAAGCCGTTAATTTCTTTCCGGACCTTACAGGCGTCGTTATATTTCAGGTTGCAACGGCCTAGCCCCGACATTACCGCCGCTGCCGATATCTGGACATACTTTTCGGCCAGGATCGCCCCGGCCTTCTTATTTGCTTGGAGCCATTTCATCGAAGCGTTCAAATCTTTTAAAAACTCCCGGACTGACTCCGGATGCTCCTTGGCGAACTGTCGCCGGACCGCTATACAGGTCTGCGGATAAAAAAGGCCTTGTTTCTCAATCCGTTTCCATTCCTTTTGAAAATCCAAAACCACCTTCATTTTAGGATTTTTCTCCACCACTTGGGTGACCCACGGTTCGGGTAATGCCGCCAGTCCGGCCTTTCCAGCCGCCAACAATTGGGCAATCTCTACCGCGCTGTTAAAGTATTGAATTTTCACGTCCTGTTCCGTTAAACCGTTTTTAACGAGTAAATAACGGAGTAGAATATCTGGGAGCGCGCCTTTATTAGGGACGTATATCTCTTTTCCCTTCAAACAGCCCCAACTTTTGATCTTCGGATCATCGCTCACTACATACATGACTCCCCATCCGATAATGGCGGCGAGCTGTACTCCGACCCCCTTATTATAAAGAATGGCCGCGGTGTTGGTGGGTAAACCGGCAAAGTCGGTCTCGCCGGCGATTAGTTTGGCGACCGCCAGATCCGGGCTCATTAAAACCTCAATGTTATATGTAACTTTACTTGTTTGGGGTTGTTCCATCAA
>JBLNCU010000056.1:0-6220 GCA_050260935.1 Bacillota bacterium | reverse complement strand
GAGGAATCAGCCGCCGAGGAGGAACTGGTTGAGGAATCAGCCGCCGAGGAGGAACTGGTTGAGGAATCAGCCGCCGAGGAAGAAGTAGTCGAGGAAGCTGCCGAGGAGGAACTGGTTGAGGAATCAGCCGCCGAGGAAGAAGTAGTCGCCGAAGCCGCCGAGGAGGAAGTAGTCGACGAAGCCGCCGAGGAGGAACTGGTTGAGGAATCAGCCGCCGAGGAGGAACTGGTTGAGGAATCAGCCGCCGAGGAGGAAGTAGACGACGAAGCCGCCGAGGAGGTTGAAACTTCGGCCGCAACCGAATTACGCGCTGTGGTAAAAGTTTCAATTCCAGAATTAAACAAGTTGCTCGGTTCCATCTTTTTTGACTTTAACAAATCGGCAATTCGGTCGGCTGACGAAGAGGTCTTGGTAAACGAATGCAAGATTCTGGCTGAAAATCCTGATCTTTATATCTCCATCGGCGGTCACTGCGATGAGAGAGGCACCAGACAATACAACATGGGATTAGCGGCCAGACGGGCGGATACAATTAGAAGATACCTGATAAATCAGGGTATCAACCCTGATAAAATAATTGTTTACGCCTATGGTGAAGACTTCCCGCTCAAGAAAGGGCATAATGAAGCGGCTTGGCGTTTTAACCGCCGGGTGGATATTCAATTATGGGAAGCTCCTCCCAGCCAAGAGCAATGTCTTAAACGGGAGTAAATTTTAAGACCCGGCTTTTTGTCCGGGTCTCTTTTCATATTTAGAATGATCTGATTATTTATCTGATCTGGCGACGTTTATTAAATCCTTGAAAGCCTGGCCGTCATGGATGGCCAAATCGGCTAATACTTTACGGTTTACCTGAACCCCGGCTTTTTTAAGACCGCTGATGAAAGTACTGTAAGACATGCCGTTCATCCGTGCGGCGGCGTTGATCCTGGTAATCCATAATTTCCGGAAATCGCGTTTTTTAGCCCGGCGATCCCTTATGGCATATGCTAACGATTTCAGAACCTGTGCATTAGCAGGCCTGAAGATACGGCCTTTGGAACCCCGGTAACCTTTAGCCAGCTTAAGAATTTTTTTATGGCGATGGCGAGTGGTAAAACCACCTTTGGCTCTTGGCATGAACAATTCCCCCAATCGAAATTAAAATTATAGTCCCAACATTCTCCTGACTCTACCCATGTCACCCGAACTTACAATCCCGGCTTTGCGGAGGTTTCGTTTACGTTTAGGGCTTTTAGATTCTAAAAGATGACTTTTATAAGCGTTGTTCTTGCGAACTTTACCACTCCCGGTCACTTTAAAACGTTTAGCAGCACCGCGATGGGTTTTCATTTTTGGCATAAATTAGTTCCTCCCTACTCTGTTTTACCTGTTAAAATCATAATCATATTCTTTCCCTCGATTTTGGGCTCCCGTTCCATAGTCGCACAATCCCGAACCCCCTCAAAGAGTTGCATAAGGAGACTCTTTCCTAATTCGGCATGAACAATTTCCCGACCGCGGAAGCGAATAATCGCTTTGACCTTATCCCCATCCTTCAAAAATTTTTGGGCCGCCTTAACTTTCACTTGAAAATCATGGGTCTCGATTTTCGGAGTCATGCGAATTTCCTTGATCTCAATAACTTTTTGCTTTTTACGGGCCTCCCGTTCACGTTTGCTTTGCTCGTAACGGTATTTCCCATAATCCATGATACGACAAACCGGGGGCTTGGCGGTAGGAGCAACTTCAACCAAGTCTAGCTCCTTTTCAAGCGCAATTTTTAAGGCATCCCTCACTGGCATAATCCCCAGCTGTTCCCCATCAGGGCTCACCACCCGGATCTCCCTGGCTCGGATCTCCTCGTTAATCCGCAACTCGTTACTAATAAGCAGCCACCTCCCAAAAAACAAAATAAAAAACGGGTGAATCCACCCGCTAAATATCGCCCAATAAACCCCTTGGTGTATGAACCTAAGTAACCGATGTTCTTAGGTGAGAAGCGGATGGCTTCTACTTGTTTAATTTAGCAATAGTATAACACGGGTCCCGAATTTCGTCAATAAATACTCATTGATTTATTTTAATTCTAGAGCCGGGCATCAAAATCCAGGCAGGTAAAGCCGGTTTTATTAGCGAATTAATTAATGGCTAAAAGCTTTTAGGGGGTGGGACAATGCAGCGCAGACAGCAAATTACCGCTAACCAGGTTCAACAACTGGCGTTAACTCCTGAGCTGCGCCAGTCCTTGACCGTCCTCCAAATGCCCTTCATTGAACTCCAAGCCTATTTGGACCAGCAATTACTGGAAAACTGCCTCTTGGAACAGGATGAACAGCGACTGTCGGAAGAAACCCCGGTCGAATTCCTTTCCATCAACAACTTGGAGGCGAAAGAGAACGTAATGAACAATCCGGTGGAAGATAGCTTAGTGGATAGCCCTGATGAACCGGGGTCCACTCCCGGCGACAATCAGTTTAAATACTATGAAGAGTTGAGAACGCCCCTCCCTTCACTCCAGGAATACCTGTTTACCCAACTTCATTTAATAGACCTGTCGGAACCGGAAAAGGCCATTGCCGAGTTTTTAATTGAAAATATCGACGAGGATGGTTATTTGCAAACCGGGCTTGAGAAAGTGGCCGATCTTTTTCAGGCGACCACCGAAGTGGTTGAAAACCTGCTGTATCTGATTCAGTCATTCGAACCTTTGGGTGTCGGGGCTCGCGATCTCCGTGAATGCCTTCTTTTACAATTAAAATTCCGGGGGGATTTGTTCCCCGGATTCGAATTATCTAAGAAAAAAATTTTAAGTACGGCAATGACTATTATTGAAGACTACCTTTACGAACTGGCCGATGGGAAGATTTCACAAATTGCTGTCAAGTTAAAAATCCCTACGGAGGAAGTCCAGGCGGCGGTGGCTGTCATCAAAGGCCTTGATCCGAAACCAGGATGCAGCTTCGGCGGCAACCGGGAAAACCGTTTTATCACACCCGATGTGACCATCCGAAAGATTGATGAGGCTTATTTTATTACTATCAACGAACCGGAAAACGCCAAGCTGTCTTTAAATCCTTTTTATCGCCAGTTAAGCCTCAACCGGGAAGCTATCGATGAAGAAACCTTGGAATTCATTAAGGAAAAACAACGCGCCGCGCTGCAGTTGTTGAAGTGCATCGAACAAAGAAGAGCGACTCTTTACCGGATAACCGAAAATCTTTTAAATATCCAAAAAGAATTCCTTGAACGAGGGGTTTTATACTTGAAACCCTTAACTCTGCGGCAAATAGCCGGGGCTCTGGGAATACACGAATCCACCGTCAGCCGGGCCATAGCTGGAAAATACCTGGATACCCCGCGCGGTGTTTATCCGTTTAAATACTTCTTTGCAGCCGGGCTTGAATCGCCCATGGGGGAAACTGTCTCCGCGGAAAAGGTGAAAAACCTGATTAAAATGACTATTGCCAAGGAAGAGACAAAAGCGCCCTTTAGCGATCAACAGTTGGTGAAGATTCTTCAAGACAAAGGGGTCAGCGTCTCCCGGAGAACAGTTGCCAAATACCGCGAAGAATTAAGAATACCGGCTTCGCCAAAAAGACGCCGGTATTAGTTATGTCCACTCCGGGGAACCCTTATCTTCCGCCAATTAGTTCCTTCCGGACACAAGCCGCTTTTTTATAACCAATCTATTCCGCCACACTCAGCCATAAATTGAGACTGGCTGCGACGCTTTCGGCAATCAGTTCAACAAATCACCATGTTCACCTGTGGTATGCGCCAAATCTAGAACATTGTAATATCGGGGACGCGTTTCAGTTTTGATAACAGCCAAAGTGTTCACGGGTTGGTTTACCGCCGGCGGTGATGCCCTCAAGCGCAGCTTTTGTTCTGAAAAGCGTCAGCGTGTTGCCTGCAATGGCGTTGGAGTTATAGGTTTGCTCCAACAGCACATTCTCAGACAAAGATTTTAGCGTGTGTTTTGGCAGTAGCCCATGTTTATCAAGGAGTTTTTTCTCTATATCTATCGCTTCAAAATTCATATCTGCAGATCTCACCCATAAAATATTACACTTCGAACTCGGAATAATGGCAAAAGCTTTAAACTTAATGATTTTGCACCTTCAGTGCTTTTTAAATCCGGTTTAGGTCTTCCGTCTCTTTGGGCCCGTTTTTTAAAAATAATAAAACCACTATTGCCGTAAACATAATTAAAGCATAACCAATCAATATGGAAATACTGTTCGTTAATTGGATCAAGTCTCCGAACACCCCGATGAGCCAAGGTCCAATCATTCCGCCGATACCGGCGAAGGTAAACAGAAAACCCAAGTATTTCCCTATCTCCGGTTTTTGAATATCGGTAAACGAAGCGGTGATGGTTGGAAAGATGATCGAGAAAAAGAGACCGGTAAACGGAAGGAAAACCGCTAAATAATCCGGACCATAAATCCCGATCATTAAACTTACCAACGCGCCGGTCGCCGCCAAAAATAAGATTCGCAGATGTCCTATTTTGTCCACGAAAAAGCCGCCCAGGAGCCTCCCCCCGGTAATTAAACCAAAAAAGACGGAGAGCGAAATTGTGCTATAGAAAAATGATTGTCCCTTGATTTTATATGTATATTCGACAATCCAGGTGGCCAGTCCAATTTCAACAGCGACATAGAAGCAGATCGCAATATAATGCCAGATCATTTCCCGGGAGAACGCCGATTTGGCCAGGGCAAACAGACCTTCGGCATTATCCGGTCCCGGTTTGGGAAACTTAATCAATGTCAAATAAAGCAATAATATCAATATCGGAATCAAGCATATTGCAAATGCGATCCGCCAGGAAATATGGGTGGATAATAAAGCTCCCGCATACAAAGGCGCCAACATCGATCCCACTCCGTGAAACGAACCTAGCAGATTTAAAAGCTTTCCTTTGTTTTCACTATGGAGCAAGACGATGGTACTGTTACAGGTGATTTCAAGTGTGCCCAGTCCCAAACCAAGAGCTAAAAACGCCGCCGATAATACCCAATATACCGGTATGCCCGCCGGAACGGCGAGCCCTAGAAACAGTAAAACCAAAGCCGCCAAAAGAACAGTTTTTAAACCGAACCGGAAGATACAAACTCCGGCCATGATGGTGGCCGCTAAAAATGCGGCGTACTCCAAGAACAAAACAATACTCATCAAAGCATAATTAATCTTTAATTCTTTGATGACAAATGGTATCACCGGTCCTTTCAGGTTATCGAGAAAACCGAATAAAAAGAAGGCGGCGAAAGCGCCGATGGTAATCAATATTTTTACCGGGTTGTTTTTCACTCTGGCACACTCCATTTCGATAATTTCCGCGTAATTAACTATTCCTTATTTTTCCGGAAACCAAAACCGATATTTTCCATAGACAATTATAACGGGATATCCATCCCATTACAATTATAATTAATACCGAGTTGCATTCAAAACGTCTAGTTTATCTTGCTTATGAATGCTTACTTGGTATTATACCGTATCCTTTAAAAGCAACTGAATGTAAGACGGTATAAAAATGTTTCCTGTTTGCCATCTCCGGGGGACCTTTTTTGAAAACAAAACAAGTTTTTCCTACTGATAATTATAAAGTTTATCTATATTTTACGGATGGAAAAGTAAAACTCTTTGATGCCAAAGAACTTTTGGAACAAGGGATTTTTCAACAACTTAAAAATAAAGAAAAGTTTAGAGAGACATGCGCGGTTTTGAATGATACTTTGGCATGGGATTTGAGTGGAAAAAGAGACCCTTCCGATTGTTTGGATTTAGATCCGGAAGGATTGTATATTAGCTGTCCGGATGTTGAAGAGCCGGATATAGATCGGGCCATAAATTGAATTTTTGTAAGTAGCCGCCTTCCTTGGCAGCTTTCAAATTTGGGCGCGTCGACGATCGGTTAACACATAGGAGTGTCTCCCAGATTGAGCGGGCAGAAAAGCCTCAAAACCGTATGGTCTTTAGGGTGTAGTTGGGTTTAACTTCGTCAATCTCTTTAAGCCGCATTTCTTGTAACATTTTGTCGTGATTTAACCTTCATCCCCGGCCTCTCGTATCCGGAGAATCTCCTCCCTTGAGCCAAACTCCTTTGCAGCCCGGATCAAGGCTTCCAAGTTCTCCGGTGGTGTGTTGAACCCCATCGCGCAGCCGGAACTGAGGAAAAGTCCGGTTCCCTTGGTTTTCCGGATAACTTCTCCCGCCTGCTCCTCCACTT
>JBLNCU010000055.1:0-4236 GCA_050260935.1 Bacillota bacterium | reverse complement strand
CATTGAAGGGAATAAAATCACCTTAACTCCCGAACCGTTAATTTTCGACTTATCGGAGGGCGCGGCAACAGCGGCGGATTAATCATAAAATATATTGTTTTTATCCAATCGTAACAGGTTTTTATGGGTTATTAACCGTCAACCAGGGCTGATTTTCACCTTCCACTTCAATCTCTCCAACCAGACTCTTATTCTTTAAGGCGGCCAAGGTCTTTTGAAGCTCCCCTTGAGGCCAACGCAGTATCGAGCCTAGTTTCCGCTCGGAGATCGCGCGGCAGTTTTCAATCGTCTGCCGGAGAATATTCGCTTTGGCTTCCTCAAAACTTGGGAGGTTTGAGAGAATCTCCGGGGGCGCCTGCCGTTCCACCAGATCCCAGGTATGCAGGGTCCATCCTTCCAGGGAACCGCCGGCCACGGTTAAAAAAAACCGGGATTCCAACCGTTCCAGGGCCGCCGTAAAACGAGTCCTCTTTCCGGCAAAGATTGGCTTGGCTTTAATCCATAATTCCCGCGAATCGACCGGGCCAATCTCCTCGACAATCCGGTAAAGTTCCAACGCGGTCCTCTCCAAACGGCCGCTTTCGTATTCATATTCGGCGTCGCCTTCGGGACCGTACACCCTTAAGAAAGAAGGGTAAAGCCGCCAGTCGATAAAAGTGCCTCTGCCTTTGATCAGCTTGGAATAGGCGCAAAGTTTCCGCCCGGGCAAAGTCTCCTTCCAGGCCCAAACCCGGTCGGTGATGGCAAAACCGTACCAGGGCTCGGCCTCGTCTGCCGCTGAAAGACTGGGGAGGGGAATTCCGGTCACCGGCATTAAAAGTGCAAAACCCCGCTCTTTTATAAATTGGCAGGCTCCCTCATCATTATTTATTTTCCGGCCGTCGTTCAGACGGTTAAGTCTGGAACGGGCTTTGTGAAGCTCCGCCAAACTGAGACGGTCAGCCATTTTACCTCCTGGGGTCGGATAGCTCAATTTCTCACCTGTAAAAATCCATAACTATACTTCAACACCGGCGTCTGTAAACCTTTTGCAAAATTTAAATCTTTTCTCTTTGCCTTTAGCGCCCCAGCGCCAAAGCCTGATCTAATTTTTTCTCTAAGCCGGGGGAGATGGCTGTCAATGGCAGTCTGGTTTCGGACGAGCTAATCAAACCGAGCTGTTTTAAACAATACTTCAGCGGAGCCGGGTTCGGTTCTGTGAACAATAGCGGAATCACATCAATAACCTTTTTCCAGCGCTCCAGAGCAAGCTGATGGTTGTTATCCCGCACCAATTTATAAATATCGACATAAGTCTCGGTCGCCAGGTGGGCCGCTGCCAGGATTCCGCCGGCGCCTCCCAAGAGCAACGTAGTGTAATACTGCAAATCTTCCCCGGTTAGAATGGAAAAGTCCGCCGGCGGATGCAGCAGCAGGTCCATGGTTTGTTTGAGATCACCGCAGGAATCCTTCAAACCTACTATATTCGGGAGTTCAGCCAATTTACGGATGGTGTCGTTCTCGATGTTCCTTCCGGTACGGTAAGGGATATTGTAAATAATAACGGGCAGATCAGTGGCCTCGGAAATTTGCCGGAAATGTTGGTAGATCCCGTTTTGGTCCGGCCGGTTATAGTAGGGGCAGACTGACAAGATGCCGTCGACTTTCAGTTTTTCCAGGACTTTAAGCTGCTTTAAAACTTTTTTGGTATAATTGCCGCCGGCTCCGACAAAAACCGGAACCCGGCTGTTGTTGAATTCCAAGGTTTTTTCGATTATCTCCTGGTACTCATCCTCTTCAATCGCCGGACTTTCACCGGTGGTTCCCAGCGGAATCAATCCGGAGATTCCTTTTCCGGTGTAATAATCGATTAATTTCCGGTAGGACTTATAATCAACTTTGTCATCGCTAAAAGGGGTAATAATAGGCAACCAAACACCGTTGATCTTCATTTTCACGCCTCCTTAAGTTTGAATCGCATCGCCAATCTCTTCTTTAACATGGTCATTATTATTAACTCTTCATCTGCCGGGAATAGCCTTCCCCGGCGTACTCTAACGATCCTGCCCCGAATAAACCAACTTCAAGCAACCCAACCTTCAAACCCTTTTTTATTCCCCCCTATTTGCAATTATTCGAACGGCGGCGCTTGGCTTTACTATGAATAGTCTCATATTCCAAACTGTGGAATTCATTGAATTCCCCCCGATCTGAACACCCGTCAAATACGGCAAGTATAAAAATATCAACAATAAATAACAAGACTACGGCCAACAAGAGCTTCAACCTCGCTTCCCCGAATTAAATGGGGATGGGAGATTGATTAAGTTCCCGGATTCCCTCCCCGATAATGATCAAACCACGCTCCATTTCCTGTGAATCAACCCTGGAGATACTTAGGCGAAAAGTATTGCTCCCCGTTCCATCGCAATAAAAAATTTCGCCCGGCGTAAACAACACCCCTCTTTGGTAACAGTAAGCCAACAGTCTCCGGGTATCTACCCCATCCAGCTCAATGAACAAGTGTAATCCACCGTCTCCCCATAAACGGCGGCACGGTATATGAGTCTTCGCCAACTTGATTGCTTGCTCGTATTTTTCTTTGTACAGTTTTTTGGCCCGCTTTAAATACTGTTGAAATTTGCCGTTTTGCAGGTAATCATATAAAACAGCCTGATCGAGCAAGGAAGTATAAAGATTACGATAGAGTTTGATACTCTCCAGACAGGTAATAAGTCCGGCATCCCCAATTACCCAGCCGGTGCGAATCGCCGGAAAGAGGATCTTGGCGAAACTCCCCAGGTAAATAAGATGATTAGCAGTACCGGCCAGCGCAATTAGAGGGCTAACATGAGAGCCGGAGTAGCGAAGTTCTTCGTTAAAGCCTTCCTCAACCAAAGGTAGTTGGTATTTTTCAAACAGCTCCAGCACCTTGAGGCGCTTATCCGGACTCATTACCAAGCCGGTCGGATTGTGATAGGAAGGCATAATAAAACCCAATTTGGCTGTTTTAGCCGTTAAAGCCTCCTCTAATTGCTGTAAATCAAGACCATCCTGGCTCATTTGAATTCCGGTTATCTTCAATCCGGCCAGTTTCATCGCATTCAAGGCCAGGTTATGAGTGGGGTTCTCACAAATAATATTATCTCCCGGCTCGGTCAGCGCCGCCAATACTAAGGCGAAACTTTCCGTAAAACCATTGGTGATCAATATATCCTTCCCCTGAAAATCGACCCCCTTGGCCTGGAGGTAGCGTTTAAGCCAGTCGATTAAAGGGCGGTAACCTTTTGTCTCGCCATAATTTAATAATTTCCCCCCTTCAAGGGCGATCCGGTTCAAAAAAGCCCGTTTGACTTCTTCAACCTCAAAAATACTATCATCCGGGGCCAAGCTGTTAAAAGAAATGATCCCTTTTTTCCAAGGGTACTGCCGCGATGTCTGGATTAAATTAAGCGCTGTCTTTCCATATTCATTGACCCGCTTCATCCAATCCACCACCGGCGTCTTTTCCTTTTTGTTGTTGATGGCGGACACAAATGCCCCCCGGCCTTGCACATTTTGGATTAACTGTTGGTTTTGCAACTCTTCGTAGGCAATAATAACGGCGCTACGGCTAACTTTTAATATCCGGGCCAGCTCCCGGGTTGATGGAAGAAGTAGACCCTCATGAAGCGAACCATTCATTATCAGGTTTCTGATATAATCCATTATCTGCCGGGAAACCGGACACCCGGAGCTTAGTTTCAGATTATCCCAGATCATTCAACCACCTACCCACATTCTGACATATAAATAAAAGAATAAGAAGGACCACTATCAGCGTGTTTTTTAGGTCAACTGGTCGCTTTAGTTTAATTGAACTCATAATATCTCCGGAATATACCTGCGGAAATGCCCCATTTGAATAAAAAAAGAGTTGGTTATCCACCAACCCTGAATTTTTAAATAAAAATTCACCGGCGGCAAGATAGTTCTCCATAAGGAACGTCGCTAAAGACGGCGCACCAAATGACAATACCGGGGTCGTTAACCACGGTACCAGCCGGAAAAACGGCCTTCTTTCCGACTTCGGCGAAACACCCTTTCATTCCGGTTCAATCGGCCCGGCCGGCCTCCCCGGGGTTACTGATGAGTTTCGCGCCTCTACTCTACCACTATGTATCTTATGATATTATTTCTGTTGTACTATAATTATGGTTAATTGTCAATATTATTCCCGGAATGCCGCATTCGGATTGTTCAAAAGTTCTTGCATGC